>JBBQBU010000059.1:0-17855 GCA_038318015.1 Chloroflexota bacterium
CCCCCCAGCCCCCTCTCCCGCAAGCGGGAGAGGGGGAGCACGCACCCAGCACCCAGGGAGACGATCACGCGCCGCGCCAACTCGCACCAATCATCAGCCGCCGCTGCCGTCGCCGAGCAGGCCGGCTCAGTCCCACGTTCGCGATTCCTGGCACGGCCGTCGTCGCGCTGGCTGACCCTCTGGATGCTGGCCCTCGGGGCGTTCGCCGTCAACCTGGACATGCGAGCGGTCGTGCCGCTGCTGCCGAATCTGGCGGCTGACCTGGGCGTGAACATCAGCACGGCCGGGCTAGTGGCGACGGCCTATATGCTGCCGTACGGCCTCTGCCAACTGGTGTACGGGCCGCTGGCCGACCGCTGGGGCCGGCTGCCGATTGCGCGCGGCACGCTGCTCGTCTTCGTGCTCGGGACGACCGCCTGCGGATTGGCGACCTCGTTCGAGATGCTGGTCGGCATCCGCATCCTGACCGGTGCGGTCGCTGCGGCAGCCTTCCCGATGGGGCTGGCCTTCATCGGCGACGCCTTCGAGTACGAGGATCGCCCGAGCGCCCTGTCGGTGCTGCTGACCACGAGCGCCATCTCGCAGTTGTTGAGCCTGGCGCTCGGCGGCATCTTGGCCGACTTCGTGAGTTGGCGAGCGATCTTTTTCCTCGATGGCGCGCTGGCGTTCTTGATCTTGCTGGGGCTGTTCTGGATTCGCGGCACCGAGCGCCCGGCGCCCACTGGCGGCACGCTGGCGGCGTACCGGGCGGTGTTCGGGGCGGGCCGCCGACTGATCGTGATGTTCCTGGCATTCCTCGAAGGGATGCTGCTGATGGGCGGCATGACGTTCCTGGGGGCGTACCTCCGCGACCGTTGGGAGCTGTCGTATGTGGTAATCGGACTGTGCCTGGCGCTGTACGGCGCGGCGCTGGTCGTCTCCGGCAAGCTGCTGCCGTGGGCCGCCCGCCGCATGTCAGAGCCGAGCCGCTTCGTGCTGGGGGGCGTCCTGAGCGTGGTTGGCTATGTCGCGCTGGCACTCGTGCCAACATGGCAAGCGGCAGCCGCACTGATGATCTTGCTCGGCTTCGGCTGGACGGGCGCGCACTCGGTCTTGCAGGCGCGCTCGACAGAGATTCTGCCGCGCGCCCGTGGAACGGCCATCGCCGTGTTCGCCTGTGGCCTGTTCATCGGCGGGGCGGCCGGCACGGCGCTGATCGGCGGACTGATCGGGGCGGTCGGCTATCAGATCACGTTGGGCGCGCTCGGTGTCTCGGTCATTGGATTTACGGCGCTCGGCTGGTGGGGCTTGAAGACGACGGCACCGGGCGGGCCGTCCTAGCCTGATACTGCTGGCGGGCCGGTCCACACTAGGCAAAGCGCCCGCACCGGATGGGTGACACGGTTAGCAGTCGGCGGTCATCGTCCTGCCAACGGTCGGTGTTTTGCCGATGACGACCCGCGGTGAGTTGGACGTGCGCCGGATGATCGCCCTCGCGCTGGTCGCGTCGACGTCCCCGTGACTGATCTCTCAGACGGTGATGACCACTTTCCCGCGAGCGTGGCCCGCTTCGAGATAGCGGATGGCGTCCGGGGCTGCGCTCAGCGCGTATGTCCTGTCGATGACCGGCGTGATTTCGGCTGCCTCGATGTGCTGATTCAGAAACTGCAGGTCCTCGCTGCTCTCCGTCGAGAACATCGGGCGCAGCCGCTGGCTGACAAACGGCGACCACATCAGCGCCCGGATCTGGCGATCCATGCCGCCAGTCCACCGATCACCTGCTTCCCCGCCCACGAGCACGAGCGTTCCCCGGGGCGCGAGGATGCGCCGGAGTCGCGATAGCGGCCGGTTCCCGCCTATATCGAGGATCAGGTCATACTCTTGGCCACCATCGGTGACATCCTGCTGCGTGTAATCGATCACATGGTGGGCGCCGATGGAGCGGACCATGTCCACCTTCGACGTGCTGCACACGCCGGTCACCTCGGCACCGAACGACTTGGCGAGTTGCACGGCGAATGTCCCGACTCCGCCAGACGCACCGACGATCAAGACTTTCTGGCCTGACTGGATCGCTCCGCTGTCCCGCAGCCCATGGAGGGCGGTGCAGGCCGACGTGGGTACGGCGGCCGCCTGCTCAAAGGTGAGGCGTGCCGGCTTGGGCGCGAGCGTGTCCGCTCGGGCACACGCATACTCGGCGAAAGCGCCGTCGCAGGTGCCGAAGACCTCGTCGCCCACCTGAAACTGGGTCACGTTCTTGCCGATCGCCTCGACCGTGCCCGCGACATCGGTACCCCTGACGCGAGCCTTCGGCGCGCGAAACCCGAAACCAAGAATGCGCAATAGATAGGGCAGGCCGGTCATGAGGTGATAGTCACCAGCGTGCACGCTCGCTGCGTGAATGCGGATACGCACATCGTCATCGCCCACCGTGGGCAGGTCGATGGCCCTGAGTTGGAGGACGTCGGCGGAACCGTATCGGTCCTGGACGACGGCCTGCATCGTTAGTCCAGCGCGACGGGGAGCCTTCGGGGCTCCGCCTGATTCTGCTGGCTCTCGTGCGACCTCACGATTGGCGTCTGAGGTTGTTGCCATGATGCGCGCTCCTTACATGGAGGTTTGCGGTAGCCGACGGGTGAACCCGTCGGCTACCTCCAACGACTGCTTACGGTGTAAACTTACAATGTAAGCGGCAGAAGTGTCAAGGCATTGTTGGCGCTGGCTGCGACTTACTGTGTAAGTTAGAGTGCGGTGGTGGTGGGAGTAGATGGCGACACACGCTGACCTGAGCGCGGAACCCCGCGCACCCCTGCGCCGGGAGCGAGTCCTGCGCGCCGCTATCGACCTGGCCGACAATAGAGGGGTCGCGGCGTTGAGCATGCGCAAGCTCGGCCAGGCGCTTCGCGTCGAGGCAATGTCGCTTTACAACCATGTCGCGAACAAGGACGATCTCCTTGACGGCATGGTCGATGTCGTCTTTAGCGAGATCGGCCTGCCTCCGAGTGGAGCGGACTGGATGGCGGCCATGCGCCTGCGGGCGTGCTCGGCCCGCGAGGTACTCACCCGCCACCCCTGGGCCATTGGGTTGATGGAGTCACGGAGCCGCCCCGGTCCCGCGACCCTGCGCCACCACGACACAGTGATCGGCTGCCTACGAGCGGCAGGCTTCTCGATTGCGCTGGCTGCGCACGCGTACTCCGCCCTGGACAGCTACATCTATGGATTCGCGCTGCAACAGGCGAGTTTGCCGTTCAGAACCTCAGAAGACGTCGCCGAGGTGGCGGAGCGCATGCTCCGACAGTTTCCCGCCGCCAAGTATCCTCACCTCGCCGAACTGACCGTCCAGCACATCTTGCAGCCCGGCTACAACTATGCGGACGAGTTCGAGTTCGGACTAGACCTGATCCTCAACGGTCTTGAGGCGCTCAGAGGCGTTCCTGACTGCGTCGCGTAACCTCGAATCGCAAATGGCCTGCCCTTCCGATCTCTGGTAGTTGCCCGGCGATACTGAAACTCGATTCTGCGCCGTTGGGCGTTGAAGCCGACGGAGGCAATCGTGGAGTTGACACACGTCGGGCAGCTAGGCGTCGCGTTCGGCACGGCACTGCTGATCTGGCTGGCAGCGCTCGTCACGCCGGGGCCGGACTTTGCGGCGACTGCCCACGCATCCGTCTCGGGGTCGCGGCGCGCGGGGCTGGCGGTCGCGGGCGGCGTCACGGTCGGCATGGCCGGCTGGGCGACGGCGAGCCTGTTCGGGCTGCACGCCATCCTATTCGCCTTCACCGAGTTGGCCCTCGCCGTGCGCCTCGCCGGTGCCGCCTATCTGGTGTACCTCGGCGTGTGCCTGATCTGGTCGGCGCGTCACGCCACCGTCAGCACGGTCGTCGTCGCCGCGCCGCTGCCGGCCGGTGCGGCGTTCCGGCGCGGCCTCCTCACCAATCTGGCGAATCCGAAGGCGCTGGCACTCTTTGGCAGCCTGGTAGCCGTGCTGGTGCCGCCGGATGCGCCCAGTTGGTTCAGCGTGGCGCTGCTGCTGGCAATTCTCGTCACGACGGGCGGCTGGTACACGCTGGTGGCCCTGGCGCTGTCGACCTCATGGTTTGCGGCCGGCTACCGGCGCTTCGAGCGGGCGATCTCGATGGTGACGGGTGTCGTGTTCGTTGGGGTGGGCGGCCGCCTCGCCACTGAAGCCTGAACTGCCCCTGTAGCCCGATAGTCAGGCGTCTGGAGCGGCCAGCGCAGCGTCGGGGATGGCGGTGAGCGCGACCAGGGCCAGGCGCGCGGCCTCGCCGGCGGCCCGGCCGCACGAGATCATCTCCGGCCAGCGGTGGTAGTCGAACATCGACAGGCGACCGTACGCCGGACGAATGAGCAGTTCGACGGGCGGGCGGGTCAGCGGCTGGGTTGCCCGGTCCAGTACCTGCGTGAAGATGCGGACGGCATCCAGCACCTCGGCCGGGCGGCGACGCTCGTGGTGACCCAAGATGGTGACGACGCCGCGCGCCGCGTGGCGCACGAACGGCATCCGCAGCACCTTGTGCGTGTGCGTCGAGGCATCGACCGCGACGATCCGCCGCGCTCCGAGGTTGCGCGCCACCGTAATCGGCATGCCGTCGATCATGCCGCCGTCGACGAGTTGGTGGCCGTCTACCGTCACCGGCGGGAAGATCAGCGGGATGGAGCAGCTTGCCACCAGTGCGTCGGCCAGCAGGCCATCGCGGATGACGTAGTGCTCGCCCGACGTGACGCTGCTGCTGACGATGACCAACTCGCGGTCAAGGTCGGAGAACCGTCGGTCGCCGAATACCTGCCACACCGCCGCGCTGATGCCGGCCCCGTCCACCAATTGCAGGCGGCCCGGCCGCGGCCGAAAGATGTCTCCGACGCGCATCGCCCGCGTCAGTTCGATCATCTGGTCAGTGGACAGGCCGGCAGCGTAGCAGGCCGCGACGATGCCGCCCATGCTGACGCCGACCACGAGATCAACCGGCAAGGCGAGTGCTTCGACAACCTGGAGCACGCCGATGTGGGCCAACCCCCTCGCCCCGCCGCCGCTGAGGACCAGGGCAAGGTCATGGCCGGAGGCAGACGCCCGCGCTTGGACATCATCCACCGGCAGCGAGCCGGGCGGCATCTGGGAATCCATGGAGTCTGGCCGTCCCCCTGACAGGCGCGTCAACGTAGTAGTAGGCGAGAGCGGTCGGCGGGCGGCAGAGCGAGTCGTCTCGACGATGAGCGTGCTTTGTAGGGGCGTGGTGCTGCCATGTCCGCCTGGTCAGTACGCCCGCCGCGCTCCCTCTCCCGCCTCGTCGTCCGGCTGAGTTGCGTGCCTGCCGGTGCCGTCGGTCTGAATGCATCTGCTGGCTCGCTGCGAACTCGCGACTCAATCCGGGTCGGCGTAGTCGCCGTCCGAGATCAGCACCTCGCGGCCCGTGCGCCCCGACTCCTCTGTTGCCAGCATCACCGCGACGATGTGGCGCGCCCAGAGCGGCGGCACCGCCATCGGCGCACCATTCGTGATCGTGTCGATCATCGCCACGAACTCGGCCACGAACGGGTTGACGCGCTCGGTCGGGATGTCCTGGTACTCGCCGTTGCCGGCCACCTGGAGACGGTTCGCGTACGAGTCGAACTCGATCATGCCATCGGACAGCAGGATCTCGACGCCGCACTGGTCCTTGCCCCGGTTCTTGAAGCCGGCGTGGAACAACGTCACCGTCAGGCCGTTCTTCAGGTGGAGGTACGCCACCGACGCATCGTCGGCCGTCGCGTTGTGGATCGGGTTGCGGACCCAGCCGCGCACCGCCGCGACGCCACTGCCCAGCACCCAGCAGGTCCGGTCGATCATGTGCGCGCCGTTCATCAGCCACATGCCGCCGCCGCGCTTGCGGTCCACGAACCAGGGAGGGCGCGACTCGATCCCGAACGCCTTCGTCCAGACATCGCGGGCCATGATCGGCGCGCCGTACTCGCCGGAGCGGACCATCTTGCGGGCCTCGACGGTCGTCGCGAAGAACCGCTGCGAATGCCCGACGAACACGGAGACCTTGTTCTTCGTTGCTATCTCCAGCATCGCATCGGTCTCGGCCAGCGTGTTGGCAATCGGCTTCTCGACGAAGACGTTCTTGCCGGCCGCCAGTGCCTCAATGCTGATCGGTGCGTGCAGGTGGTTCGGTAGTCCCAGCATCACCACCGAGATGTCCGGGCGCTTCAGGAGCTCCTTGTAGTCGCTCAGGACTTCGCACCCGTACTGTTCGGCGATAGGATCGGCGCGCTTCGTGTCCGGGTCCACGATGGCGACGAGGTGGGTCCGCGCGTCGGTGGACACAGCGAGCGCGTGCTGCGGCGCGACGCGGCTCGCCCCGATGATCCCGACACCAAGCGTTGAGACGGCGGTCATGCTGGTAGCTCCACGCCCGCCTGGCGGGCGGCTTCCTTGCTGCTGAGGTTGCTGGATTGTATCCCTCTGCCGCGCGGACTCCGACAGCAATGCAAGCACCGCCCGCGGCAGACGAGACACACCGTCCGACCAGCGGGTGTGCCGGCCGATGTGCCAGTCCGTGTGACGAGTCCCTGACGTGGCCCTGCCCTGCTGCGTGGCGAGGAACTAGAGGTACGCTCCAGCTTGCCGAGCGGCGGTAAGAATGGTTCGGAGTTCGTCAGCGATCGGCTCGATCTCGAATACATTCCCGAGGATCGACACCTGCATCACCTCATAACTAAAGTTTCGGAGATGCGGCGACCCAGCGGTGAGGGTTCCTGCCCCGACGTTATTGACGGAGACACTGAGTTGAAAGGGGTCCATGATGCGACTCTCTCTCCTGAGTTTGGAGAGATTATAGGCTACGCTCGCGCGCGTTACTGCCTGGGCAACACACAGCGACGGGCGCGCGCGTCTCCTGCGGGCGCAATCTGGTATCGTCCGCGCACCCGCGCCGCATTGCGACGTCCCATCTGAGCACCGGCGCTGACCGTGCTGGAGCGCGCCGATGCCAATTGCCGTCCTGCTGAAGCCGAACACCTACCGCGATTCTGTAGCCCTGATGGTGTTGACCGGCGCGCTGTCTGCGCTTGACGGCGTACAGCAAGCATCCGCCGTGATGGCGACGCCCGCCAACGTCGAGATCCTGGTGGCGACCGGCCTGCTCACCGACGCGCTGGTGCAGGCCGGGCCGAACGACCTGTGCGTGGCCGTGGATGCCCGCGACGACGCCGCCGCCAGCGCGGCGCTCACGCAAGCCGAGGCGCTGCTGGCTGCAGCCGGGCAGGGCAGCGGCGCGGGGTCGGGGGGCTTCGGCGGCGGTGGGCCAGCCTGGCGGCCACGCACGCTCCGCAGCGCCGTGCAGGCCCGCCCGGACGCCAATGTCGCGCTCATCTCGGTGCCCGGCGAGCATGCCGCGCTCGAGGCCCGCAACGCCCTACTGGCCGGGTTGCACGTCTTCCTGTTCAGCGACCATGTGACGCTTGACGATGAGATCGCGCTGAAGCGGCTGGCGACCGAGCGCGGCCTGCTCCTGATGGGGCCAGATTGCGGCACCGCGCTGATCGCCGGTGCGCCGCTCGGGTTCGCGAATGCCGTGCGGCGCGGCCCAATTGGCGTCGTTGGGTCCAGCGGGACCGGCTTGCAGGAAGTGACCAGCCTGATTCACCGTCTGGGCGGCGGCGTCTCGCACGCCATCGGCACCGGCGGGCGCGACCTGTACGGCCCCGTCGGCGGGCAGACGTTCCTGGCCTCCGTCGATGCGCTGGCAGCGGACTCCGAGACGACCGTGCTGGTCGGCATCGCCAAGCCCGGCGATGCCGGAGTCGAGCGGCGCGTGCTGGAGCGACTGCGCGCCAGCGGCAAGCCGAGTCTGGTCTACTTCCTGGGGGCAGACGGCCCGGCGACCAGTGCGACAGGTGCGGACAAGGCGAGGCCAGCCGGCCCGGTGGTAGGTGTGTCCGGAACTGGCCTGTCGGGCATGCCTGGACCACTGATCGCGGCTGATCTGGAGCACGCGGCCCGCTGCAGCGTCGCGTTGGCTGCGGGCGCGCAGTTGCCGGCCCCCCGCGACCCAGCCGATGCCGAGGCGATGGCATGCGAGATCGTGGATGCAGCCGGGCCACGGCAGCGGGCCGTATGCGGCCTGTTCGCGGGGGGCACCCTGGCCCAGGAGGCGGCGTCGGCCATTGCGCGGGCGCTCGGCGGCCACCTGCGTGACGCCGGCGGCACGCGGCCCGGCGAAGTCCTCCGCCTTGCCGCGCGCGGCGGGTCCGTCGGGCTGGCACACAGCGTCCTGGACCTGGGCGACGACGCCTACACGCGCGGGCGACCCCATCCGCTGATCGACCCGCGCGTACGCAACCAGGAGTTGGTGGCGCAGGCCGGGACCGGCGTTTTCGGCCTGTTCATCCTTGATGTGATCCTCGGCACCGGCTCGCACGAGGATCCGGCCGGGGCACTCGCACCGGCCCTGGCGGCTGCGCGCGCCGCCTCGGAGGCGGCCGGCGGCACGTTTCAGGTAATAGCGTCGCTGTGCGGCACCGAGGACGACAGCCAGGGCTACCAGAGACAGCGGGCCGCTCTGGAAGCGCAGGGGGTCAGGGTAGCGGCATCGTCTAGTGCGGCGGCGGCGGTGGCAGCCCGAGTGGCCGCCCTGCTGGCGAACGAGGGGGAGGCCCGATGAGCGACGGTGCAGCAACATCGGCCGACTCTGCTGCGCCTGGGCAGGCCGGCCGCACGACGCCGACGCCGATTGCCGCCCTGCTGGCAGCCGGTCCGCGCGCCATCAACGTCGGCGTCGAGCAGTTCGGGGCGGCGCTGGCACCGTTCGATGCCGGCCTGCTGTCGGTGGACTGGCGGCCGCCGAGCGGCGGCCCGGCCGTAGCAGCCGCGCTGCGGACCCTCTCCGAGCCGGCCGTGGCTGCGCGCATCGAGGCTGCGAACGCCCGGCTGCTGGCCGCGATGCTCGGCGCGCGGCCGTATCTGGTGGACGTGCGCCCCGCGCGCGACGTTGCGCCGATCCTCCGAGAGCGGGTCCTGTTGCACGCCGGCCCGCCGCTGGCCTGGGACGTGATGACCGGCCCAATGCAGGGCGCGGCCATCGGGGCCGCGCTGTACGAGGGCTGGGCCGAGACGCCCGCCGCCGCCGAAGCGCTCCTGGCGAGCGGCGGCGTAAAATTCGTGCCGTGCCACGCAGCCGGCGGCGTCGGCCCGATGGGCGGCATCACCTCCGGCAGCATGCCGCTGCTGGTCGTGGAGGAGCGGACGGGCGGCGGCAGCGCGTTCTGCTCGTTGAACGAGGGCATCGGGCGGGTGCTGCGGTTCGGGGCGAACGGGCCGGAGGTGTTGGAGCGGCTGGCCTGGCTGCGCGACGCGGTGGGGCCGGCCCTCGGAGCGGCGCTGCGGTCGAGTCGAGGACACGGCGGCGCTGGCGGCATCGACCTGCGCTCGATCATGGCGCGCGGGCTGACGATGGGCGACGAGCTTCATCAGCGCAATATCGCGGCAACGCTGCTGCTGCTGCGCGAGCTCGCGCCGCTGCTCGCCGGCGTCGGGCTGCCGGCTGACCAGCAGGCGGCGGTCGTGGGGTTCGTCGGCCAGACGGATCAGTTTTTCCTGAACGTGGCGATGGCCGCCTGCAAGGCCATGGCGGACGCGGCCCACGCGGCCGGTGCCGGCAGCAGCATCGTGACGGCGATGTCGCGCAACGGCGTCGAGTTTGGTGTGCGGCTGGGCGGCACCGGCGACCGCTGGTACACTGCGCCCGTCAACACGCCCAGCGGGCTGTACTTTGGCGGCTACACGGCCGCAGACGGCAACCCGGACATCGGCGACTCGGCCATCACGGAGACGGTCGGGGTGGGTGCGTTCTGCATGGCGGCAGCGCCGGCGGTGGTGCCGTACGTCGGGGCGGGCGGCTTCGGGGACGCCATCCGTATCACCAACGAGATGCTGGAGATCACCGCCGCCCGTAACCCGGACTTCGGCATTCCGGCGCTGGACTTCGGCGGCGCGCCGACCGGCATTGACGTGCGGCTGGTGGTCGCCACGGGCATCGAACCGATCATCAACACCGGCATCGCGCACCGACAGGCCGGCGTCGGGCAGGTGGGGGCCGGGACCGTCCGCGCGCCAGTGGCCTGCTTCGAGCAAGCGGTAGTGGCCCTCGCGGAGGCCGTCGGCGGCCCAGTCGACGCGTAACCCGGTCGAGCACTTCGTCGATTATCCGATTGCTTCGGGGCCGCACTTGGCCTCCGCATAAGGCAGCCGATACGGGGCCCGAATGACATCAGGCTGGTCCTGCCGTATTGGTCTGCGTACGTAACCTCGTAGTTGGCGACGCACGGTATGCGGAGCGAGAAGGCATGAAATGTGCACTAGTCCGTCTGCACGTTCTGAAGCCAGCCGGCTGGTTGGGTATGGGACTGCTTGAGAGGAGCACACGTCATGCGAGCGACAAACACAGAGACTAGCGGAACGCGTCGAGTCTATGGTGGCTTGTACGCCGATCCGACGGCTGCTGAGGCGGGCATTCGTCGTTTCCGAGACTCGGGCTACGAGGGTGAGCGCATCGGCATCGTGAGCCGGGATAACGCGGACGCGAAGGAAGTCGCCGAGAACACTGGCGCCAGTGCCGCAACCGGCGCTGCGACGGGCGCGGTGGCCGGTGGTCTGCTGGGCGGCCTCACCGGTCTGCTGATCGGCATTGGCGCCCTGGCCATCCCCGGGATTGGCCCCGTCGTTGCTGGCGGCGCACTCGCGAGTGCGTTCGGTCTTGGCGGCGGGACGGCCGTGGCGGGTGCGGGCATCGGCGCGGGTGTTGGCGCAGTTGGCGGTGGCCTAGTAGGGGCGCTGACCAATCTGGGATTCGATAAGGATGAAGCCGAGTACTACGACAGCGGCGTGCGCGGGGGGCGAACCCTCGTGACCATCCACGACGATGATGGCCGATCTTCGGGCATCTTCGATGAGACCGGTGCCGAGCGCTACCGACGTCCGGCAGCGGGCGGATCGACGACCCGAGCAATCTGACACCGCAAAGCATCCAGCGCTGCTAGAAACGTCCCCGTCGAGAGATCGACGGGGACGTTTCTCGTCCAACCTGCACTTGTTTGATGCGTCCGCCCTGCGTCGAGCTGATCGCACCTTGCGCATCGGGACGCCGCTCGTTGGGGCAGAGCCGACGTGTGCACGCATCCTCCGTGCACGCGTGTCCGCCGTGCGGGGTGGCGCGCAAGTGCCAATCGCTGCGACAAGAGCAGACACACTGCACCCAGGCATGCGCGGGCGACTCGAGACAACGGGAGCCTTCGCGTGTCATCCTTATTGTTGTGGAGGCTCCCGAGAACCGAATACGGTGCCACCACGTATCCGAGGTGTGTACAGTCTTCTCAGTCTCCCCGAGGTGGCACATTGATTCACCGTTTGTTGCTGTCCGCCGTTGCGAGCCTCCTTATCGTCGCCTGTGGCGGCGCCGCCAACGCACCAACGCCGACCGCCAAGGTGACCAGCCCGCCGACCGCCGTCGGTTCGCCCCAGGCCGTCACCCCAACCGCGATGCTGGCGGTGCCCCCTGCAAGTCCCAGCCCGTCGCCGGCGGCGGCTGTTGCCAGCCCGTCGCCCGTGGCTGCCGCCAACCCGTACGGTGCTCCGGCTGTCACGGCAACCAGCCCGGCCGCTGCGGCAAGTCCGGTGGCTGTTGCCAGTTCCGTCGCTGCTGTCAGCGCGGCACCGGCTGCCCCCGTCACCCAGCCGAGGCCGGTCTTCCGCATCATCGGGGAACGCTCCGAAGCGTCATACCTCGCGCGCGAGACGTTCGCGAATCAGCCGGGCCTCAAGGATGCTGTGGGCCGCACGAACGACGTGGAAGGCGAGTTGCAGCTTGAGCAGGACGGCGTGCTGCGCGGCCGAATCCTGCTGATGCGGATCGACATGCGCACGCTGACGAGCGACCAGTCACGCCGTGACAACTTCATTCGACAGAATACGTTGCAGACGGATCAGTTCCCATTCGCCGAGTTCCGCTCGACGGAGGCGGCCGGCCCGACTTCTTCCCGCCCCGGCGAAGAAGTGACGTTCCAGATTCCCGGCGTCATGACCATCAAGGGCCGGGAGCGCCCCATCGTCTGGGAGGCCCGCGCGAAGCTTGACGGGACCACGATCACCGGCACTGCCAGCGCCAAAGTGAAGCTGTCAGACTTCGGGGTGGAGCCGCCGCGCCTCGCGATCCTAAGCGTCGAGGACGAGATGACGTGGCAGGTCGATATCGTGGCCGAGCGCGACCCCTGATCGGTTGCGAGATGCGCCGTCCATGCGCCGCCGCCAACCGACGTGAGGCGGGCGCGCGCGTGGTGACGGAGCGAGCGAGTGACGCCCCACTGTCATCCTGAGCTAACGTAGCGAAGCGAAGGATCTCGAATAGCCGGTACGGTCCGTGTGAGATCCTTCGCAGGCTCGGGAAGGCATTGAAAGGCGCGAACTCGCGTGTCTGCCGAGTGCGGTCAGAGGAGCAAGTAGCGGCGGTTGAGCGGCAGCTCCGAGGTCGGGACGGCCGGTAGCGGCGCGCCGTCAATTGAGATTTCCGACGTGGACGGGTCGATGCGTAGGATCGGGTTCGCCTTGTTGTAGAGCATGTTCCGCTTGGTGACGGTGCGCGTGCCGACGACCGGCGTCAGGCGTCGCTTCGTGTTCACCCGGTCGCGGAAGGTCCGCTGGCTCGCCTCCGAGACGAAGTGCATGGCGATGCTGGCCGCCGCCACGCCCGTGCCGCCCCAGTGCGGACCGTAGATGACCGGCTCGCTCATGCTGATTGTGGCGTTGCCCTCACCGATGGCACCCCAGGCCGGGAAGCCGCCCTTGATCGTCAACTCCGGCTTGATGCCGAAGAAGCCGGGCTTCCACAGCACGATGTCCGCGACCTTGCCCACCTCCAGCGAACCGATGAACTGGTCAACGCCGTGGGTACGCGCCGGGTTGATGGTGTACTTGGCAAGGTACTGGAGGATGCGGGCGTTGTCATTGCGACCGTTCGGCTGCGGCGTCGGGGCGTCGGCCAGCGGCGACTGCTCGCGCATCAGCTTCATCTGATGGGCAAGTTGCCAGGTCCGCCGGATTACCTCCCCGATGCGCCCCATGCCCTGTGAGTCCGAGTTGATGATCGGGATCGCGCCCAATTCATGCAGGATGCTCTCGGCGGCCATCGTATGGTCGCGGATGCGGTCGTGCAACCGGTCCTGGTCGCTCTGGACGGCCGGGTTCATCCCGTGCACCGCCCACATCATGGCCCAGTGTTCGGGCGCGGCGTTGACACCGTATGGGACCGTGGGGGTGGTGGACGAGCCGATCACGTTGTCCACGCCGGCAATCGCCAGGATGTCCGGCGCGTGCCCGCCGCCAACACCTTCGACGTGGTACGCATGGATCGAGCGGCCGGCGATGGCTGCCACCGTCTCGTTCAGTTCGACGGCTTCGTTCATGCCGTCGGTGTGCATGGCGATGGCGATGTCGTAGGCCTGCGCCACGTTCAGCGCCTGGTCGATGACTGACGCGTAGCCGGCGTAGTCCTCGTGGATCTTCAGGCCGCACGCCCCGGCCTCGATTTGCCGGGCCATTGGGTCGAACGCGTAGCTGGCAGCCCGCCCGAGGATGCCGAGGTTGATCGGCAAGTGCTCGAACGCCTCGAAGGCGCGGTGCAGGTTGAAGGCCGGGTTCTGCGCGAGGCCGCCGGTAATCAACGTCGTCAGGCCGGACGCGAGGGCGACCGGGATCAGCTTCGGCGTGACGAGGTGGACGTGGGTGTCTACGCCGCCGGGCGTCGCGATCAGCCCCTGCCCGGGGATCGGCACGGTGTTTGCCCCGAGCAGCACGTCGATGTTGTCCGAGACGTCGGGGTTGCCGGCGTGCCCGATGCCGACGATCACGCCGTCCTTGACGCCGATGTTCGCCTTGAAGATGCCCTTCACCGGGTCCATCACCACGACGTTCGTGATGACGAGGTCAAGCTCGCTGGCTGATGTGACCTCGTCGCTGAGGGCCATGCCGGTGCGGGTGGTCTTGCCCCAGCCGTTCAGCACCTCGTCGCCGTAGCTGGCTTCGTCGCGCTCCACTTCGAGGATCAGGTTGGTGTCGCCCAGGCGGATGCGGTCGCCCGTGGTCGGGCCGTAGCGGGCGGCGTAGCCGGCCCGGTCGAGCTCATACGGCATCGGTGGGTCACTCCTTCGCGTGGATGCTCAGGGAGTCGCTGCGGGGCGGGCTACTCGTCGGGGCGGTCGCCGTAGCCGCCGTCGCGGGCACGGCGCAAGCCGCTCCCCAGGCGGTCGGCCGAGGTCAGTCCCTCCGTCAGATGGTTGAATCCGCGCACCACGCGCCGGCCGGCAAACGGTACCAGCGTCACCGTCTTCGTCTCGCCCGGCTTCCAGCCCACGCAGTCGCCGGCGGGGATGTCCAGGCGCAGCCCCCAGCTTTTCGCCCGGTCGAAGACGAGCCGGCGGTTCACCTCGAAGAACGGGTAGTGCGAGCCGATCCAGACGGTGTGGTCCGACGTGTTCTCGACGGTCAACTCCAGGGTTGGCCGACCGGGGTTCAGGGTGATTGGCCCCTCGGCGAACAGGATCTCGCCCGGCTTCATGAGACCATCCCGTTGAGGGCGACCTTCGCCGATCGGATCGGGTTGTCAACCGCCACGACGCGCGCGCCGTCATCAAACAGGCACTCGATCCGCACCAGCGGCAGAAGGTCAGGCACGCCGTCCATCACCTCCTCAACGGTGATGGCACTGGCCCCTGCTTCCATGACTTCGACGTAGGTCGCGCCACCACGGGCGGCTTCGTGCATCTCGTCGCAGATGATGGCGAGCGCCTCCGGGTGGTTCAACGGCCAGCCCTTCGCGCGACGCCGCCGGGCAAGCTCGGCAGCAGTAAAGATGGTGAGACGGTCAAGCTCGGTCGGTGTCAAACGCATCGGCGTTTCTGCTCCGCCACCGTGATAATGAGGACGCCAGCCGCCAACATACCATGCGGACTGGCGGGCATCGACGTAGCCTAGCCGACCAGCGCCGGCACGCGCTGCCACGCTTCCGTGATCTCGTCGGACCTCGTGACGACGCCGAAGTGGTCGGCCATGTTGCGGAGCGTCGCCTCATGCTTGGCCTGATCGTAGGTGGCCGAGCAATCGGACACGAACGTGATGAAGTAGTCCTTCATGTAGCCGTCGCGGGCCGTCGATTCCACGCAGACGTTCGTCGCGACGCCGGTCAGGATCAGGCTGGTGATGCCGCGCGACCGAAGGATCAGTTGCAGATCGGTGTCCACGAACGCGCTGTACCGATGCTTGACGACAATTGGCTCACCGACTTCCGGCTCCACGCGGTAGAATTCGATGCCGAACGTGCCCTCCTGGCAGATCAGCGCCGTGTTCGGGCGGGTGCGCATCCGGTGCTCCGTGTTGGCCGGCGAGGTCGTGTACTCGGCGTGCAGCATCTTGACCCAGACAATCGTCGTGCCCGCGCCGCGTGCTGCATCCACGAGGTTCAGCAGATTCGGCACCATGTCCTGGGCCGCCGACATGTCGTTGCCGGCCTTCGCCAGCGGGCTGTCACTGTGGCAGAAATCGTTCTGGACATCGACCACGATCAGCGCGGTCGTCTTCGGATCGACGCGCTCGGCGAGGGACATAACGACGGACTCGGACATCTGGGCCTCCTTGCGAGTTGCGAGAGGGCGGGGTCGAGTTGTAATGGTGCGATTCATCGCGCTCAGGCAATGCGGCTCCCCCACGCCCGCGCGGGGGCGGGGGGGGTGAGGGGTAATCAGGCGGGCACAGCCGCCTTGAGGTACGGTGGCGTGTGTAGGTTCCACGATGTGGCCTGCTCGTAGGCGTAGGCTGCCCCGAGCAGCGTCGCTTCGTCGAACGGCCGCGCGATCAACTGGAAGCCGATGGGGAACCCTGCCGCTGTGAAGCCGCCCGGCACGTTGACCATCGGCAGGCCGCTGAAGTTGCCCGGCGAGGTCAGCCGTAGCGTCAACATCATCGACGGCAGGTGCTTCGTTTCGCCGGTCCGCTTGTCCAGAACCGGCACGGTCGGCGCGTCCAGCGGGAACGTCGTCACCGGGGTGGTCGGCGTCGCCATCAGGTCCACCTGCGTGAAGATGGCGGCGAACCGCTCCTTCACCAGACGGCGCACCCGGTTGGCGCGGGCCAGGTCGCGCCCTGGGATGAAGTAGTTCGCCAGCAAGCGCCGCCGTAGCTCGTCGCTGTACTGCTCGGGGTGCGCGCGTAGCCACGGATCGTGCAAGGCCAGCCCCTCGGCGCCCAGCGCGATGCGGGCCTGCATCATCTCTTCAAGTTGCGGAATCTCGACCGGCACCACCGTCGCGCCCAACTCTTCCAGCACCCGGATTGCCGACCGCACGCCCGACTCGACTTCAGGGTCGATCAGGTCGAAGTAGTAGTTCGTCGGGACGCCGACCTTCAGGCCGGACAGGTCGGCGCGGAACGCCGCGCGGTAGTCAGGCACCGGCCGATCCGCCGCCGTGGCGCAGGCCGGATCGTAGCCGGCCATCACTTGCAGTATCAGGGCGGCGTCGGCCACCGTTCGGGTCATCGGCCCGATGTGGTCCACCGTGATATTCTGGCTGGCGAGGATGCCGCGCCCGCTGACGCGGCCCTGCGTCTGCTTCAGCCCGACGATGCCGGTCATGGACGCCGGCATCCGCACCGAGCCGGCCGCGTCGGTCCCGAGCGCGAGCGGCACCTGCCGGGCGGCCACCGCCACCGCCGACCCGCCGCTCGATCCGCTGGCGTCGTGGTTCGGCCCCCACGGGTTGCGCGAGTTGCCGTAGTGCGGATTGACCGACCGGCTGCCCACCGCCAACTCGAACATGTTGGTCTTGCCGACGACGATGGCACCAGCCGCCTTGAGCCGCGCGACTGCCTCGGCGTCGTCAGTCGTCAGGTTGTCGGCCAGGAACTTCGCGCCGGCCGTGCTGACGGTGCCGGCCACGGCGATGTTGTCCTTCACGGCCAGCGGGATGCCGTGGAGCGGTCCGCGATACCCGCCCGCCACAATCTCAGCTTCGGCAGCCTGGGCCTCGGCCATCGCCTCGTCGTCGCGCCGCGAGCGGAAGGCGTTCAGGAATGGTTCCGTCTCGTCCAAGTTGGCAAGAACGGCTCGCATCACCTCGACCGGCGAGGCCTCGCGCCGCTCGATCAGGCCGCCAAGTTCCACGGCTGACAGCCGCAGGAGATCAGTCGTCACACGTCCTCCAGTCTGACACGCCGCGCAAGGCGACGGTGTTGCATATGGGGCATCTGTGCCTCGTGGGGGCGTGCCGCTGGCACGCCCGCGTCCCAGTCATCCTTGGGGAACGACCCGGCTGGGGGTAGCCGTGCGGTAGCGCCAGAGCGACCCCATTAGCACCGGGGTGTGCCGCCTAGCACCGATGGTGCCGGTGACGGGGAGCCTACCGCGACTGCGCGGCACGCGCTGAATAACAATGCCGGGCAGCGCGCAGATGTTGCTGGGGACTGGTGTCCGGGCGCCCATGCCTGTACCTCCTGCGTCATGGTGAGATGTGCGTCGCCGGTGAGAGGCGGTTCGCCCGCGCACGGGGGCCTCCCGGGTCAGGCCGGGTTGAACGTGTTTCCCGGCCGGACCTCCTGCAGGTCGAACTGGTCGAGCGCGGCCAGCATCACCCGGTTCGCCTCGATATTCGGAATGATCGCGGCGGCCTCCTCAAGCGACACGTCGATCTGGACCATCCGGTGCAGGTACTCCTGCACGAACGTCGGCGTTAGCGGCTCAAGACTCACGGCTCTACTCCTCAACAGTGGTCAGGGGTGCCGGCTCGATCATGCGCGCGATGCCATCGGCAGCGGCAGGCGGGCGTTGTTGCCG
>JBBQBU010000060.1:0-17678 GCA_038318015.1 Chloroflexota bacterium
GGATCAGCTTATCGGCGAGCGGGTCATCGTCCGGCCCTGGGACGAGGGCGACAGCCGCGCCCTCTGGGACGCCATCGACGACTCGCGCGAGCATCTCGAAGCGTGGATGCCCTGGGTGGACCGCTACCACAACCCCGACGACGCGCTCATCTACACCCGCCGCGCCCGTGCCCACTGGCTCACCCGCGACGACTTGCCCGTCGCTATCGTTGAGCGGGCGACCGGCCGGATCGTCGGCGGCAGCGGCCTACACAAGCCAGACTGGAACTTCCGCCTGTTCGAGGTTGGGTACTGGCTGCGGGCCGACGCCGAGGGCCACGGCTACGTCACCGAGACGGCCCAACTCCTGACGCGCATGGCGTTTGACGACCTTGACGCCAACCGCGTGGAGATACGCATGGACGCCGACAACACTCGCAGTTGCGCGGTTGCGGAGCGGCTCGACTTTGTGCTGGAAGGCACGCTGCGCCGCAAACTGCCGTCGCCGCGCGGCGTCCCCACCGACATGCACGTCTATGCGCTACTCCCCGAAGAGTACCGCGCGCTACCGTGGGCAACGCCTAACGCTGACTGACACCTGACGCCGACACGAACCGGCGCCACGCACGGCGGCACTACGGCGCGGGCTGTGCCGTTGGCGGGACGGCCTCGACGGGCGTCGGGGCAAGGATCGGGGTCGGCGAGGGGACCGGGGTCGGGGCGGCGCGGATGTTGACGACGACCCGTGCCGGCTCAACCCGCTCCAGGGTGAAGCCGCCGGGCACCGCGATCTTCGGCTCCAGTTCGTGCCGGCCGACGCCCAGTCCGGCCAGATCCACGACCACGCGGAAGTCGCGCGCCGTCAACGTCTGCAATGTCGGGGCCGGCCCGTTCAGCGTCACATCGACCTGCGGCACGTCGCCGGCAATCTCCAGGCCAACGCCCAGCCCCTGCAACGTCGGCCCGAGCCGAAGCGTCTGGGACACGGTGATCGGCGCGACCCGCATGGTCAGACTGACCGGCTCCGGCTGTAGCAGTGTCAGGCCGGTTGGCGGTACCACCTGGACGCGCCGCACCACACTGCTCGACAGGTTCGACACATCTAACGGCTCGGTGTCTACGAAACTGACGTTCGACAAGCCAGCCGGTGAGCCAACCACGGTGACGGTTGCCGGCTCGACCTCGATGGGCTGGAGGTAGTACCCGGCTGCCACCCGGCCCCGCACCACTGGCCGCACGCCGACCTCTTTGTAGCCAACCTGCTGCGCGACCGGTACCTCGACGTTGACGGTGGACGGGTTGACGCGCACTGCCCGGACCTCGCCGCCGCGCGCATCGAGCGGGCGCGGCGCGTAGGTGGCGCTCAGGCTGACCGTGAGGCCATCGAGCCGAATATCGACCACGATGGAATCGACGCGCTGCACGGCGCTGGACGCCCCCGACACCGTGACGTTCTCGGGGGCGATGCGCGGCGTGGAGTACGCGTAGCCAAACGGCACATTGCCCAGGATGTTCAGGCGCACCGGCATGATGCGCTCGCTGACCTCTTCCAGCACCACGTTGGCGAGCGGCGGGACCGGATCGACTTGCCGCACGCGCGATTCGAGGGCCTCGACGCGCACCGGCAACTCGTTGACACCTGGACCGGCGTTGCTGGCGTCGGCGGTCGCCCGGAAACTGCCCGGGCGGAGCAGGCTCCACGAGTCGCTCGGCATCCGCACGCTCACCTGAATCTGCGGCTGCTCGCTGACCACCACCAGCCCGGCCGGCACGTTCACCATGTCGACCGGTATTGCCAGCGCCGGGATATCTGTGCGCTCCGGATTGGCCTCATTCTGCACCACGATCCAGAGGGCGCACGCCAGCCCGATGGCGATAACGGCGCGGCCGGGATCAATGCGAAAACGCAGCCGTGCGGCTGGCGGGGCAGCAGCCACCGGCTACACCTTCGCCTTCGAGCCGCCAACGGCCGGGCCGCCGCGGCCCCGCATCCACGGCAGCGGATCGCCGCCGGGCGGCCGATAGAGGATGCCAAGCACCTTCCGCAGTTTACTCTCATCCAGGTTGCCGACAAGATGCCCGTTATTCGCAATCGAGATCCGACCGGTCTCCTCAGAGACGACGACGGCGATGGCGTCCGCCACTTCCGTGATGCCGATAGCGGCCCGGTGTCGCGTGCCGTAGTGGACCGGACTGGCATGCACATCGGCCAGCGGCAACACGCAGCCGGCCGCGCCGAGCCGCTCACCCTGCACGATGACGGCGCCGTCGTGCAGCGGTGAGTTCGGGAAGAAAACATTCAGCACCAGTTCAACGGAAAGCGCGCCGTCAATCGGCACGCCCGTTTCGACGTACTCTCCGAGGCCGGTGTCGCGCTCCAGGATGATGAGCGCGCCCCAACGGCGTTCGGAGAGGCGGCGGGCGGCGATAGCGATGACATCGACCACGTGCGCGGAGGCCGTCAGCACCGGCGAGTGCGGAATCAGCCCGCCGGCCCGCCCGATCTGTTCAAGTGCGCGTCGTAGCTCGGGCTGAAAGAGAATCGGGATCACGACGATCAGCGCCGGGATGCTATTCCTGAGCAGCCAGTTCAGCATGGTCAAGTTCAACGCATACGCCAGGATCGTGCCGACGATGACGAGCGTCATGATGCCGCGCACCACCATGATGGCCGTGGTGCCCTGAATCAGCGTGAGCAGCCAGTAGACGATCAGGCCGACGACCAGGATGTCGATGACGCTGCGCCATTCGAGCAGTGTCAGCGCAGTACGAACGGCCTCGACCAGTTCCTCCACTGGGCGCTACTCCTCGCCCTCGGCTGGTCGCCCGAGCAGTTCGACCAGCAGCGCCTTCTGCGCGTGCAGCCGGTTCTCGGCCTGGTCGTAGACGACCGACGCCGGCCCATCGAGCACCTCGTCGGTGATCTCGTCGCCGCGATGGGCCGGCAGGCAATGCAGAATCTTCGTGTTCGGGCCGGCCGCTCGCAGCAGCTCGGCGTTCACCTGATACGGCCGGAAGATCGGGCGGCGCTCGGCGGCTTCGGCCTCCTGGCCCATGCTGTACCACGTGTCCGTATAGATAAAGTCAGCCCCGCGCACCGCACCAAACGGATCATCCGTCAGGTGCATTTCCGTGCCTGCTTCCTCAGCCAGTTGCTCCGCCTGCTCAGTAATCATGGCGGACGGCCTGAAGTTCGGCGGCGTGGCGATCCGCATGTTCACGCCGAAGTGCGGCGCTGCCAGCATCAGCGAGTGAGTGACGTTGTTGCCGTCGCCGACATAGGCTACCGTCACGCCTTTCAGCCGCCCGGCGTGCTCGGCCATCGTCTGCAGGTCGGCCAGCACTTGACACGGATGCTCCAGATCGGACAGGCCATTCACGACGGGTATCGTCGCCTCGGCGGCCAGCGTTTCCACGTCGCGGTGCGAGAAGGTCCGCGCGACGATGCCGTGCACCATCCGCGAGAGCACCCGCGCCACGTCAGCCGGACTCTCCCGCTCGCCCAGGCCCACCTCGGCTGGCGACAGGTAGAGCGCCCGCCCGCCAAGCTCGGCCATGCCGACCTCAAAGGAAACGCGCGTCCGCAACGACGGCTTCTGGAAGATCAGGGCAACGATCTTGCCCGGCAGCAACGGATGGGCCCGGCCATGCTGCCGGTCCTGCTTGAGCCGAGCGGCGCGCGCAAGTACAACTGCAAGCCGCGCACCATCAAGGTCGGCGATGCCGACGAAGTCTTTCCCGTGCAACGCAATCCACCTCGTGGACGCCGGCGCCGCGCAGCCGCCCACGGGCGACGACGTTGGCACGCCCGAGACCACAGGTTTCCGCGGCGCCCGCCTTCGCGAGTATAGCACGGGCCATCCACGCGACCCTGACGTTTCACGGGGGGGGCAACGCTCAAACGGGCACGCAAGAGCGAGGGCAAAAGCACGAGGCCGCCAGAGCCGAACCTATGCGTCACGGAATGAACTTCACACCGACCACTAGAGCATCGCGCTGCAACGCCGAATAGGTCAGCCCTGTCGCAGAGTGACGCCTGCGTAGAGACGCAGAGTTCAGTTCACGGACAACTGTGCCGGCCCTGCATGCTTCCGGAGTTCACCGAACGGGCGGCCACCGGGTACACCGGTGCACCCGGTGGCCAACAGTGCCGGCCACCTGCGAACGTACCCTCGTGCCCGTGCCCCAATGGCACGCGCAGATTACGGGGCGCACCCCTCCATCGTTTCGACGGCCTGCTTCAGCGCCTCAGCACTCACGTCCTGCTTGTGCGTGGCGACGGACCAGACGTGACCGAACGGATCCTTGAGCTGGCCGTAGCGGTCGCCCCAGAACGTATCAGACATCGGCATGGTCGCCGTTGCGCCAGCCTCGACGGCCTGAGCGAAGGATGCGTCGGCATCGGCGACGTACAGGTGCAGCGACACGGCTGATCCGCCGTACTTGCCCGGCCCAAAAACACCCCACTCGGGGAACTCGTCGTTCACCATGATGTTGGCGTCGCCGATGCGAATGGTGGCGTGCATGATCTTCTCGCCGTCCGGCCCGACTGCACGGTCCAACTCGACGGCCCCGAACGCCCGCTGGTAGAACGCGATGGCGTCGGATGCCCCTTCAACCACCAGAGACGGCGTCACAGCTGTGAAGCCTTCGGGAATCGGCTGAACCTTCGGCTCATTGGCAATCATCGTCATCAGTGTCATCTCCTGGCGCAAGTTTGAGCAACCACAGCGGCCAGGGCTACTGTAGTACGGATGTTCTGGCAGGGTCAACAGGTTGGCGGGCGGCTTTCATCACAGCGCTGTCTCAGCCGTGCGCCACAGCCCCGGCAACGGGGCGTCCGCGCGGGATGAGGAGCGGCGCGGGCCACGCTCGCCGGACGCCTCGCTAGCGTGCGGCCGGTCGCGGCGTCCCGACGATGGTCGGCTTGGACGGGTTCAGGATCGGGTTCTGGATGACCGGCGCAACGGTAGGCTTGCCAGCCGGTGCCGGCTGCGACGGCCTGATGACGGGAGCAGCCGTGGCCGGAGGGCGCGTCGTGGATGGTGCAGCCACGGTCGGTGTTCGCCCGGTGACCGGCGCTGCCAGGGCAGGCGTGGGCGTACCCGCACGCGCCGGCGTGGTGCCGCTGCCGGAGGCCGGCCCAGCAGGCTTGATGGCCGGCGCAGCGACGCGGGCCGGTGGTGTCGGCGTGGCCGGCTCGGGCGGCGCGACGATGCGCGGTCGGGCCTGCTCGACGGGTGCCACGGCGCGCTGAGCCGGTGCCTGAATCGGGATAGTCGGCAACAACTGGGCCGGAATCGGGGTTGGGTACTCGGTGATCTGCGTCGGGCGCGCAGCATTCGCGGGCCGCGTGGTGGGTTGCGCGGCGGGCGCAGTCGGCTCCACCAGGACCGTCGCGGCTGGGCCAGGCATCGTCAACGTCGGCTCGACCGTGGGCAGGGCCGCCGCGTACCCGGCTTCGCGGGCGGCGTACTCCGCTTCGGCCCGGTTGACCAGCACGGTGCTGCCGAGGCCCAGGCAGTAGAGGGCACTCGCCACCAAAAACAGGATACCCAGCAGGGCTACCCCGATCCGCTGCAACTCGGACAGGCGGTTGAACCAGCGGTCGGCACGTTCGAGCGGCTGCGGGAGCGACGGGAGGTCGAAATCGAACTCCAGCCGGTCCAGGGGAGCGAATGGATTTGGCACGTATCTCGACTACAGCGTCACGCAGATTGCGGAAGGCCGCACACTACGCAAGGCAGATTTTCTGTCACAGCTACGCGCGTCAGGCCGTTGGAACGACCCGCCCGAAGGCACTCGGGCCGCGCGCCGTCGGTGTGACACGGCTCGGCCTACTATAGTCGAACGCCGGCCGGAGCGGCACAACGCGCGGCCCGCACTCGTGTTGCGAGCGCGTCACGACTGGCACGCTCAAGGGCTACATGCACCGCAGTGTCGCGCCCGACCGCCCGACGGTCAGCCGTCTTCAACCGCGATCACGCCGGCCTCAGCCGTGATCTCGCCGACGACGGCAGCAGCCAGCGATCCGGCCGCACGGAGTCGATCCACCAGTGCATCGGTCTGGTCAGGCGGAACCGCGATCAGCAGTCCGCCGGAGGTCTGCGCGTCGGCTAGCACCAGGTGGTCAATCTCGGAGAGGCTCGCGGCAAACCGCAGATGCTCTTGGACCGATGCCAGGTTGCGCCGACTGCCACCGGGGATCAGGCCGCGCTCGGCCAGGGCACGCGCGCCGTCGATCAACGGCACCTGCCGGGCCAGCAAACGCGCCCCGACGCCGCTGCCACGCACCATCTCGGAGAGGTGGCCGAGCAGGCCAAAGCCGGTGATATCGGTGGCCGCGTGCGCCCCAACCGCCAGCATCGCTTCGGAAGCGGCGCGGTTCAGCGTCGTCATCACGGTCAGGGCGCGCGCCACCACCGCCGCGTCTGCCTGCTGCGCCTTGATGGCCGTGGTGATGATGCCGATGCCGAGCGGCTTGGTCAGCACCAGGGTGTCACCGACTTGCGCCCCGACGTTCTTGACGATGCGGTCCGGGTGGATCAGCCCCAGGACGACCATCCCGTACTTCAGTTCAGGGTCGTCAACGCTGTGCCCGCCCAGGATCGGGATGCCGGCCTCGGTCGCCTTCGCCGCGCCGCCCCGCAAGATCGCTTCAAGGTAGTGCAGCGGCAGCGCCTCACGCGGGAAGTTCACGACGTTCAGGGCAAAGATCGGCCGGCCGCCCATCGCGTACACGTCACTGATGGCGTTGGCGGCGGCAACCGCGCCAAACGCCTCTGGATCTTCGACGACGGGCGTGATGAAGTCGAGCGTCGCAACCAGGGCGCTGTCGTCCGACAGCCGGTAGACGGCGGCGTCGTCCGATGTGGCCGCACCCACGAGCACGCTCGGGTCTATGACGGGGGGAAGGTGACGCAGAACCTGCGCCAGCTCAGACGGGCTGAGCTTGCACGCTCAACCAGCGCCGTGGCTGAAGCCGGTCAGTCGGATCGACGGGTCCAGGTCCATGACACCCCCCTTTCGTCAGCGTTCCGGCCCTATTATGGGCGTTCATGGGGTACGCTTGGGGCGGTCCAGCCGACACAAGCTGCGTGGGCGGAGTGTCAGAGTGTTCCGGAGCGAACAGGCCAGAGCGGAACTGGACCAGCAGGCCGCGCGTCTCCTTGTGTGGCCCCTGGAACTCTAGGTATCATCGCCGCGCGGCGGCATACGAATCTTGGGTGTGCCCAATGCGGAGGGCGCACAGCCAGGGGTCGAGCTTCGCAGCCACTGGAGGCGCCGGGTGATCGGCAAGCAGCTCGGCCACTACAAGATCATCAGCCAGCTAGGTCGCGGCGGCATGGCCTCCGTCTTCAAGGCCGAACAGCTAGGTCTGAGTCGCCTCGTCGCCCTCAAGATTCTGCAGCCGTCGCTGGCCGCCGACGAGATCATCGTGCAGCGCTTCCAGCAGGAGGCGCGCATCGCCGCCAACCTGCACCACGCCCACATCGTCACCATCTACGACGTGGGCGAGGTTGACGGCGTCTACTACATTGCCATGCGCTACATCGAGGGCGAAAACCTCGGGCAGATGCTGCGCCGCGAAGGGCCGTTGCCGCCCGCCCGCGCCCTCAACGTGCTGGAGCAGGTGGCAGTAGCCCTCGACTTCGCGCACTCACGCACCGTCTTGCACCGCGACATCAAGCCGGCCAACGTCATGGTCGAGCCAGGCGATGTCCTGACCTTGACGGACTTCGGTATTGCGCGGGCGGGCGAGGCCAGCCACCTGACGGCCACGCGCATGGTCATCGGCACGCCAGAGTACATGTCGCCGGAGCAGGCGCGCGGCGACGTGGTGGATAAGCGGTCGGACCTGTACGCCCTCGGCGTGCTGATGTACGAGGTGCTCGGCGGCCGGCCGCCGTTCAGCGCCGCCAGCACACCGTCGTTGCTCTACCTGCACGTTCATGAGCCGCCGCCGCCGCTCCACCAGTTGCGGCCAGACCTGCCGCGCGCCCTGAGCGACGTGGTGTCGAAGGCGCTGGCGAAAGACCCGAACGACCGCTATCAGAGCGGGCGCGAGATGGTGGAGGCAGTCAAAGCCGTGCTGGCAGCGCCGCCACCGACCATCGTTGACCAGGCGCACACGGCTGCCTACGGCGCACCGCCCTTGGTGGACCCGAATGCCGGGCGCGCCAGCCGGCCGCTGCCTGGCACGCCGGCCCCACTGTCCCGCACATTCGCGCCGGTCGCCCGGCCCACGCCCGCGCCGCTGCACCCAATGCCACCGGGGGGAGACGGCAGTCGGCAGCAGCCGGCCGCCCGGCCCGGTGCCACCCGGACACTGACGCCTCCGCCCGTGCCCAGCGGCGGCGGGAGTGGTGCCTACGGCGCGGTGCCGGTTGGCCCGGTGCGCCCCGCACTCGCCAACCAGCAGGATGGCGAGAAGAAGAAGTCGAACACCTGGATTCTCGGGCCGGTGCTGGTGGCGCTCGCGTTGCTGGTGGTGGGCGTGGTGGTGATGCAGTCCGGGCTGATCGGCGGGACGGCCACGCCAACGCCGACCGCTGTTGCCGCGAAGCCAACGACCGCACCGACCACCCAGGCGGCAGCAGCCCCGACCACCGCCCCGACGCCGCAGCAGGCCGCAGTTCCGACACCGGCACCCAAGCCCACCGAGCAGGCTGCAGCCATCCCGACCTCGCCGCCGGCCCCGCCCACCAACACCGTCGCGCCGCCGACGGCGACCCCCAACCCTGAGCAGCGGGTCGCGTCGGCGCAGAGCGCGGTGGCGGCTGGCAACTTCCCGGTTGCCATCGACCAGTTGCGGGCGCTCCGCGACGACCCGACCGTCAAGGGCGATCAGAAGATAGCGCAACTGGTGAACGACACGTTGGCCCAGACCCACATCGTCTACGGCAGCCAGTTGCTCGAACAAAACAAGATTGATGACAGCTTCGGCCAGTTCACCGAGGCGCTCAAGGTCGTGCCGAGCGGCCCCGTCGCCGCCGAGGCCCAGGACGGACAGAAGCGTGTCATCCTCACCAAGAACTACGCGATCATGGAAGCAAACTGGGGCAAGGATGACGACGTGGGCATCAAGGCGCTAGAAGAGAACATGGCCTTGAACGCCAACTTCCGCGACACCCGCTCCAAGCTGTACGCGCTGCTCATCAATAAGGCAGACGGCCTGCTCGGTAGCGGCAACCGCGACGGCGCATTCCCCATCCTGATGCGCGCCCTGGAAGTGCAGCCGGACGCTGGCGAGGCGCAGAAGCGGCTGGCGTCGTACACGCCAACTCCGCGCCCGATTCCCCCGACGCCCCGTCCGCAACCTCAACCACAGCCCCAGCCTCAGCCTCAACCGAAGCCCCAACCGCAACCGGAACCACAGCCTCAACCAGGGCCGTACCGGCCGCCGGGCGCGCCGGTCTAGACGCCAACCAAACCGCGACCCTGCCGAACCGTTCGATAGGTAACACTCCGGCTGCCGGCGATCTGGCAGCGAGGTCGATTTCTCGCCCCCACACTGGCCCCAGGAGGCGTTCCCATGTGGTCTAGACTGATGCGCGTGGCTGCGGCTACCGCGTTCGCCGTGCTCCCGCTGATCGTGCCGCCGACTGGTGCTGTCGCCATGTCGGCTGTTAGCGCTCCTGCACCAACCTTGCTTGGGCCGGCCGCCCAGGGGCAGGACGTCTGCCCGGAGCCGAACGACTCGTTCCAGGCCGCGTGTTATCTCGGGCCGGGGTCGGACGCGCTCGGCTTCCTCAGCAGTCCGAACGACACCGACGCCTATCGCATTGAGGTACTCGACTTCAATACCGACGTGCACGTCGAGATGCCGTCCATGCCCGCCGCCTACAAGGTCGAACTGGCGAACTGGAACGGCGACATCATCGCGTCGTCGTCGCGCCAGGGCGCCGGCGAAGTCATCGACACCACCGTTGACTTGCCGGGCGTGTACTACGTGTTCGTGCACTCGGCGGCCGGCGGGTTCAGCGCCACGCAGCCGTACAACATCTTCCGCTCCCTGACCTATCCAGGTGCGTCCATTCCTGACCGCATCTGGGCCTGGGACTTCCGCCAGGGGTCGAAGGTCGCGGTCGAGGCCGACACGCCCATCGCCAAGCACGCCGAGGACGGCGGCAAGTACACGATTTCGATGAAGATTCCCGGGACACCGGACAACCCGGAGCCGCCAGAGGCCTGGTGGACCGGCTTCGGCCCCGAGGTCACCGACTTCACCTTGACCGTCGATACCCGCGTCGTCAACGGCGTGCAAGCCGGCTCAAGTGTCTTCTTCCGCCACGTTGACGACAAGAACACCTATCAGGTTGGCGTAGACTCAGCCGTTGGCGCGGTCCAGCTCTGGCGCGTCCAGAACGGCGAAGTTCGCGGTACCGGCTGGGTTGAGTCGGCAGCTATCGACACAGACGGCGGCGTCAACCGCATCGTCATTCGCGTGTTCGAGGACAACATTCGGGTGAACGTGAACGGCGAAGACCTCGTTGATGTGAGGGACGGCACCTTCCGCAAAGGTCGCATCGGCATCGGTGCCATCGCCTACGGCCCGCCGCCGGTCATCAGCTTCGACAACATCATTATCACCACGCCAACCGAGGGCTAAGCACACATCCTCACGAGTGCCGCAGCAGTGCGAAGCCATCCAGTGGCAGCGGCGCTTCGGGCACGAACACCGCACAAAGAGGGGGCTGGCGAAGATGCGCCGGCCCCCTCTTGCTGCCTGGGCAGTTGCGGTGGCTTACTCGGCCGAGTCAACCGCCGAGACGGTCAGGTCGCGGAACACGACGGCAACCTCATCCTCGTCGTCCAGGTTCCCCTCGCGCACCGTACCAATTCCCATGCCGCCTTCCTGCACCAGCATTTCGGCGGCATAGAGCAGCGGTTCATCGTTCAGCAGCACCCAGACCTCGCCGCCACGCACTCGCAGCGCCAGCCGGTTCCAGTCCGATGGGATCGCCCGCTCACGTAGGCCGTCGGCCGTCGTGATGACCGTGTTCGTCGTGCCCTCACGGCGAAACAGGGATGTTTCATCAGACTGGAAGTTCAGCGCCGTAGCCAGCAGTTTCCCGTCACGGTTGCGAATATACAGATTGACCGTTGCGCGCCCGGCCCCCGCAATCACCTTGAAGTCCAGGGCCACGTCGCCGTCAACGAGCGTCACGCCGTTGGCGGGCGCTGCGATGCTGGCGACATCCTGGTTACGCCCGCACGGACCGGTGACGCGGAGCCGAAAGCCTTCACCGACAACCTGGCCGCTGGCCCAGCCTGTTGGGCAGACGCCGGTGCGGAACACATCGTCGCCCTTCAGCCCGTTCGACAGGATGCTGGCGGCGACCCCTGGCGGCTCAGGGATGCCATCGCCAACCGGCACGGCCGGCGTCGGGGACGCCCCGGGCGACGGTACCAGGGCCGGCGGCGACGCGACCGGGCCGGGCACCACGATCGTGGGCGTCGGGTCGAGCACCGGCAGTTCGTCGCCAGCCGGCATCTCGTCCTCGGCAGGTGTTTCGTCGTCCTCCTGCGCCAGAACGGCCGGCGTGCGGACCACGGGCGGCAGAACCGTCCCCACCAGCACCGTCAGCCCGAACGTGAGGCCGGCCACCATGCCCGCGCGTCGCATCAATCTTCCGTGCATTCACAAGGCTCCAGACATGTCCGGCCACCATCATGGAGGCCGCTGCGCCGCATGGTACCGCGTGCAGGACCACCGCCGCCCACGACTCGTGCTCAAGACGGCCCGTGTACGCTAGGACCGGTTGGCGGCAAACAGCCCCGACAGGATCAGCGCGCCCCCGAGCATCTGCCCACCAGTGGGCCACTCCCCGAGCAGCGGGATGGCCGACAGCATCGCCGCCACCGGTCCAACAAAGCTGAACATGGCGGCCCGGCCCGCGCCAAGCTTGCGGATGCCATGATTCCACCAGACGTACGCGAGGCAGGTCGAGACGACGGCAAGATACGCAATCGCCAACCAGGCCGACAGTCCCACGGTGGTCAGCGAGCCGCGCGGCGTCTCCCAGAGCGCGAACGGCACCAGCAGCAGCGTCCCCGCCAGCAACGCGAAGGCGCTCGACTCGCCAAGCTGCAACCGCCGCGCCGTCAGCCGCACGCTGACGTTGTAGCCGGCCCAGCACAGGCCCGCCCCGATCAGCACGAGATTCCCGAACAGCCGGTCCTCGCCGCCCCCGACGGCCGCTGTGCCGCCGCCAAGCAGCAGGACACCCAGGCCAGCGAACGCCATCAGGCCGCCAGCCACCTGCCAGCGCCGAATCGGCTCGCCGGCCAGGAGTGCGGCCAGCACCAGGGTCATCAGCGGCGTGGTGCCCTGGATCAGCGTGCCCTCGGTCGGGCCGGTCCACTGGAGACCGATGGTGAACAACGCGCCGAAGCCCGTCACGCCCAGCCCGCCAAGCAGCAGCGCCCCCATCCCAAACCGGAGGCAGGCCGTCGCCAACGGCGCGATCTCGACCACGGCGAGCCGGGTCATGGTCGCCCCCACGCCCCAGCCGGCCGTCGCCCCGACCAGCGCTAGGATCGTCAGGAGATCGGCGCGCGGCGGTGGTGGCCGGTCTTCTGCGGACTGCGTGGGCGCTTGCCCCGGCTTCGACACGAATGGTGCTCCTCGCGCCCGATCTGGACGACAACCGCGTGCATCCGTCGCGCCAGGGTACACGGTTCACCCCTGTCGCCCCCACCGGGGCACCGGGCGAGACAGCACCGTATTGACAAGGCCCGAAATGCGATGCTATAGCTACAGTACCAATCGACGTTAGCACTCATGCATAGAGAGTGCTAATCCGCCAAAGTACGCATCTTTGGCGTGCGTATCGGGCGGTTCCGGAGCAAGGCGCGTGGAGATCACCAGCAGACGGCGGCGCATGCTGAAACATGTGGTCGAGGAGTACGTCCGCACGGCCACGCCAGTCTCATCAGAGGTCATCGTGCGGCGCTATGAACCGAGCGTCAGCTCGGCCACGGTCCGCAACGAGCTGAACCAGCTTGAAGAACTGGGACTGATCTCGCATCCGCACACCTCAGCCGGGCGCGTGCCGACCGACATCGGCTACCGCTTCTTCGTCGAGCACTTGATGGACCGCGACAGCCCGCCGCTCGGCGAGCAGCGGATGATTCGCCATCAATTCCATCAGGTTGAGCCAGATGTGGACCGCTGGGCGCATCTCGCATCGTCGGTGCTTGCAAACGCCGTGCAGTCCGCCGCCGTCGTGACGCCGCTAACCTCGGCGCGGGCGCGGGTGCGGCGGGTGGCGCTAGTCTGGGTCCAGGACACGGTGGCGTTGGTGACGGTGCTGCTGCACTCGGGCGGCGTGCGGCAGCAGGTGTTGCACCTGGAGCAGCCGTGCGACCGCGACGAACTAGACCGCGTCGGCAACTATCTGACCGCCTTGCTCGACGAGCGGTCCGCGACACAGGTGGTGATGCTGGCCGCAGCCATTGAGGGCGGCGTCGAGCGGCAGGCCGCGCTGTCGGTCGCGCGCATCCTGGAGCATGCCGACCAGCTTGCCTTTGAAGATGTCTACTACGAAGGGCTTGGGCACATCCTGAGCCAGCCCGAATTCACCTACAGCCAGAAGGCCGTCCCGCTCGTGCAGGTGCTGGAACGCAGCCAGATGCTCGGGCAACTGCTGTCACAGGCGCTGCAAAACTCTGGCGTCCACGTCATCATCGGCACTGAGCACCCGCTCGAAGAGATGCGCGAGACGAGCGCCGTCCTGGCCCGCTACGGCGACGGTGCCGACGTGCAGGGCGTCGTCTGCGTGCTCGGGCCGACCCGCATGGCCTATGGCCGCGCGGTGGCGATGGTGCGGTTCATCGGCGACCTGCTCGATTTGCTGGTCGCCGACGCCCTGACCGACACTGGCAGCACAGCGGACGGCCCGGCGGCTGCCAAACGAGGAGCATAGATCCCCATGTCAACCGAGCCACAGAACGAAGCAGAGCAACCGGCCAGCACGCCCCCAGGCGACGATGCCGCGACGCTTCAGGCCCGCATCGCCACGCTCGAAAAGGAGTTGGCTGAGGCGCGCGAGCGTGCGGACCGGTACCACTCGAACTGGCAGCGGTCAGCCGCCGATTTCCAGAACTGGAAGCGCCGCACCGACCAGGAGAAGACCGAGGTATCCCGCACCACCGAGGGCGCGATGACCCTGGAGATGCTCCGCGTCATCGACGACTTTGACCGGGCGTTCATGGCGCTGCCGCCGGAACTCCGCAGCCTGACCTGGATCGAAGGCGTCTTCATGATCGGCCAGAAGCTGTATGCACTGCTCCAGGCGCGCGGCCTGACCTCGATTGAAGCACATGGTCAGGAATTCGACCCGTTCCTGCATGAAGCCGTCCTACGCGAAGAAGGCACCGAAGGGGCCGAAAACCTGATCATCGTCCAGGAGCTGCAACGCGGCTACCGGTTCCACGAGCGCGTCCTGCGACCGACGATGGTCAAGGTCGGGACGCCGCCAAGCACGTCTGGCGCGACGCCCGAGGCAGACACCCCGCCGATCATCGACGCGACCGCCCAGGAAACCGAGGGCGGTCCAGATACACCTATGGCATCATAATCAGTACACCATTTCACAGCATGTACGTCGCAATCGCGGCAGCCCGCACCCCTGCCCGACGCGCCAGCGCCACAGAGCACTCCGAGGAGATCGATGGCCACCACCAAGCGTGACTACTATGAAGTGCTCGGCATTGGCCGGAGCGCCACCGAGGACGACATCCGCAAGGCCTACCGGCGGCTCGCCCTCCAGTTCCACCCCGACCGCAACAAAGAAGCTGGCGCGACCGATCAATTCAAAGAAGTCAAAGAGGCCTACGAGATCCTGTCAGACGGCGAGAAGCGTTCGCTGTACGACCGGTACGGGCACGCCGCCAGCGAACGCGGCTTTACGAACGGCAACTTCGGTGGATTCGCGGCCGGCTTCGGCATTGAAGACATCTTCGAAAGCTTCTTCGGGCAGAACGCCGGCACCGCTGGTGGGCGGCGCAACCGGGTGCAGCGCGGCGCGGACCTCCGTACAGATGTCACGCTGACCCTGGAAGAAGCGGTCTTCGGCATCGAGAAGGACATCACCTTCCCGAAGCACGAGACGTGCGCGCGGTGCAGCGGCAAGCGCATCGAGCCGGGCAAGCAACCGGTCAGTTGCACGCGCTGTAACGGCACCGGCGAGCTACGGCGCACCCATCAGTCGATCTTCGGGCAGATGGTCAACGTCAGCATGTGCGACCGCTGCCGGGGCGAAGGCAACATCATTCAAGATCCGTGCGTCGAGTGCCGAGGCCAGGGCAACGTGCGCGTCACGCGGACCCTGCGCGTGAGTATCCCCGGTGGCATCGACGACAACTCGCAGATTCGGCTGGCGAACGAGGGCGAGCCCGGCCCGGCCGGCGGCCCGGCCGGCAACCTGTACCTGCTGGTGCACGTCCAGCCGCACCGCTACTTCCACCGCCAGGGCAACGAATTGCTGGTTGAGTTGCCGATCAACGTGGCACAGGCCGCCCTGGGCGACGAGCTAGAGATCGAGTCGCTCGACGGCCCGGTCGCCGTCAAGGTGCCGGCCGGCACCCAGAACGGGCGCACGCTTCGCATCAAGCAAAAGGGCGTCCCCTACCTGCGCGACCAGGGGCGCGGCGACCTGTTGGTGCGCCTGAAGGTTGGCATCCCCACCGACCTGTCGGCGGCGCAGCGCGACCTGTTCAAGAAGCTGGCCGAGACGTTCGACGGCACGGTCACGCCGCAGGAGAACAAGGGCTTCTTCGACAAGGTGAAGGACTTCCTGGGCTAAGGCGTCGGGCCATCAGCCAGCATCGAAGCTGGCAACTGGCTCCGTTTGCAGCGACACGACAGCGCGCGCCGGCCGTGCCGGCGCGCGCGACTGCGTTCCGCGCTGTCACAATGACGGGCACAGACAGACGAGTACGTCGCACACGCTGGAGCATCCATGCCTGAGAGCTGGTTAGAACTGAGTTCCGTCTCCGAGCCGGAGGCGGCCGACGCCGTTGCCGAGGTCTTCGGCCGCTTCGGGCGGGGCGTCGCCATCGACCAGCCCGTGTTGCAGGCACCAGACGGTGACGGCGGCTGGATCGACCCCAGCCGCAACGTCGTCGTGAAGACGTACATCCCTGTGGACGAGCAGGCCGAGGACACCAGGCGCCTGCTCGAAGAGGCTGCGTGGCACCTGGGCCGACTGCGCCACGTCGAGCCGCTCCAGACCAAAGTCATCGCCGAAGAGGACTGGGCGACATCGTGGAAGCGGTTCTTCTTCCCGCACCGCGTCGGCAAGCGGCTGGTCATCGTGCCGTCCTGGCGTCGGCGTGCCCGTCAGCCCGACGACCTGATTATCCGGCTTGACCCGGGCATGGCGTTCGGGACCGGCCTGCACCCGACGACGCGAATGTGCCTCGCGCTGCTCGAAGACCACGTGCACGAAGGCGACCACCTGTTTGACTTCGGCTGTGGCTCGGCCATTCTGTCGATTGCCGCCGCGCTGCTGGGGGCCGCCCGCATCGAGGCCGTGGACGTGGATGCCATCGCCGTCGAAGTGGCCCAGGAGAACGCCCGACGCAACAAGGTGGCCCGCAAGGTGCGCGTGCGGAAGGGCACCGTCGAAGAGGACCGGCCGGTGCCGGGCGCGCCGTTCGACCTCGTGGCCGCGAACATCAGCGCGTTTGTGCTGAAGAATGCCGCTGTGGGGCTGCTGGCGGCGGTCAAGCCGGGTGCACCAGCGATCCTGTCGGGCATCCTCGACACCGGTGCCGACGACGTGCGGGCCACCTTCGAGGCCGCCGGCTGGCAGCACGACGAGACGCGCAGCGAAGGCGACTGGGTCGCAATGGTCCTGCGCCGCCCGGCCTGACGATGCGACGATGAGCGCCGGCCTGCATCGGTTCTTCGTACCACCCGGTCTGCTGGGCGGGCCACGCGTCGCCCTGACCGGTGAACAGGCGCGCCAGATCAGCCGGGTGCTGCGCCTCAAGGTCGGGGACCGCGTGGTGCTGCTCGACGGCTCAGGCCACGAGTACCGCGTCAGGTTGAGCGAGGTGCGGTCGTCGGTGGTGGCCGGCGACGTGGACGACGTCCGGGTGAGCCGCCCCGAGCCGCGCCTGCACCTGACGCTGTACCAGGCGCTGGTGCTGCGCGACCGCTTCGAGACGGTGCTGCAAAAGGGGACTGAGGTCGGAATCTCGCGGTTCGTGCCGGTCTGGTGCGAGCGCAGTGCGGTGCCGCGCGGCGATCAGATCGATGCAAAGCGGCTTGAACGCTGGCGACGCATCGTCACGGAGGCGGCCGAACAGTGCGAGCGCGGCCAGGTGCCCGAGATTCTGCCGCCGGTGCGGTTCGCCGCGGCGCTGATGCAGGCGGCGGCCGGCCCGGCGCTGCTGGCCTGGGAGCGCGAGCGCGAGCGGTCGCTTCAGGCCGGCCTGCGCGCCGTGCTCGTTCAACGCCCAACTGAACGTGACGACCGGAACACGGAGTCGCTCGGGTTGCTGGTCGGCCCAGAGGGCGGCTTCTCGTCCACGGAGGTCGCTGTAGCACGCGATGCCGGGGTCATTACCGTGTCGCTCGGGCCGCGCATCCTTCGCACCGAGACGGCTGGGCCGGTGCTGGCGGCGCTGGCCCTGTACGAGGCCGGCGACATGGTGCCGTTCGTGCATCAACTGGCCGACAGCGC
>JBBQBU010000061.1:0-17434 GCA_038318015.1 Chloroflexota bacterium
CAGCCCCCGAGAGATGCACTCTCGGGGGCTGCTTGTGTGTGGTACCGTCACCAGAACCCGCCGCAGGTTACTCTTGACGGAGGACGACGCGCAGTTCTGATGGGGGCCAGCGGTGTCCCACCATCTCAGCGGGCCACGCGAAGCCACTCGGCGACGAGCGGCCGACCAGCCCCAGAGAGATACGAGACACGCCCGTGCCCATGCCCATCGCACGACCGCAACGGCCCCGCGCCGCCTCGGCCCCTCGGCCGCAGGACAGCCGCCTGCGCCTCATCCTGATGCTCGGCGCGCTCTCCGCCTTCGCGCCGCTCTCGATTGATATGTACCTGCCAGCGCTGCCGACCATCAGCCGCGACTTTGAGACTGGCGCGTCCGAGGTGCAACTGACCCTCAGCGCGTTCTTCTTTGGGCTGGCGCTGGGGCAGGCCATCATCGGGCCGCTCAGCGACGCGTTTGGGCGGCGGCGGCCCCTGCTGATCGGGCTGGCGGCCTACGGGCTGGCCTCGTTGCTGTGCGCCTTGTCACCCTCGGTGGGGGCACTGGTCGGGTTCCGCTTCGTGCAAGGATTCGCCGGTGCAGCCGGCATCGTCGTGGCCCGCGCCATCGTGCGCGATCTTCACACGGGCGTCGCTGCCGCGCGCTTCATGTCCGTGCTGATGCTGGTCAGCGGCCTGGCCCCGATCCTGGCCCCGATCATCGGCGGCCAACTGCTGAAGGTTGCCCCCTGGCAAGGCATCTTCGTGGTGCTGTCGGTGTTCGCGGCGCTGCTGCTGGCGGTCATCGCGCGGGGCTTCGGCGAGACGCTGCCGCCCGAGCGCCGCCAGACGGACGGGCTGCGCGGCACGATAGTGGCGTTTCGTGGCCTCCTGACGGACCGCCTGTTCGTTGGCTACGCCTTGTCGTGCGGGCTGTCGCTCGGGTCGGTGTTCGCCTACATCGCCGGCTCGTCGTTCATCTTTCAAGAGGTGTACGGCGTCTCGCCGCAGGCGTTCAGCCTGATCTTTGGCCTGAACGCGGTGGGGCTTGTCATTGCGGGGCAGGTGAACGGCCGGCTGGTCGGACGGGTCGAGCCGCTGAAGCTGCTGACGCTCGGACTGCTGGCCTCGTCGCTGGCCGGCATGACGCTGTTGGCCGTCGTCCTCAGTGGCAGCCGCAGCATCTTCGCCATCGTGCCGCCACTCTTTGTCATCATCACATCGGTCGGCTTCGTGATGCCGAACGCGACCGTCCTGGCGCTGGCCGGCTCGCCGCGCACGGCCGGCAGCGCGTCGGCGCTGCTGGGCGTGCTCCAGTTCGCGCTGGGGGCGGCCGTTGCGCCGCTCGTGGGGATAGCCGGCAGCGCGACGGCGTTGCCGATGGCCCTGGTGATCGCGGTGTTGGGTGCGTCGGCGCTGGCGGCGCTGCTGGTGTTGACGCGCGGGGTGGGCATCCCACTGCCGGCGCGGGCAGCCGGCGCCTCCGAAGCCCCGGCGTCGCGCTAACCCGCACCTCGCAGTCCGCATGGTCCTCGTAGCGGTCTGCCGCTGGAAGAACCGCGACTCATGCCGGCGGCGGCAGACCCGCCGCCCGCCCGACCGACCCGTGCGGCGTCAGTCCTCGCCGTGGTTCTTCGGGATTCCGTTCAGCAACAGGCTATCGACCGCCTCGCTGCTCAACGGCCGGGCGAACAGGTAGCCCTGCCCGTGGTCGCACTGTAGCCCCTGCATCGCCCGCAATTGGCCCACCGTCTCGATGCCCTCTGCCGTGACATCCATGCCCAGCGCGTGGGCCAATGACGTGGCCGCATGCACAATCGACGGATTCCGCTCGTCGGCGTCGATGCCGCTGACGAACGAGCGGTCAATCTTGATCGTATCCACCGGGAACCGCTGGATGTAGCTCAACGACGAGTAGCCGGTGCCGAAGTCGTCAATGGCAAGTTTCACGCCGAGGTCGTGCAGGGCGACGAGTTGAGTGTGCGTCGCTTCGACATCTTCCATCAGGATGCTCTCGGTGATCTCCAGGCGCAGCCGGGACGGCTCAAGGTCCGCTTCCCGCAGCGCCGACGCGACCTGTTCCACGAGGTCCGGCTGCTGGAACTGGCGCGCCGAGAGGTTGACCGCCATCGTGAACGCGGCGTGTTCGCTGTACTGGCGCTGCCAGCGGCCCGCCTGCCGACACGCTTCCTCCAGCACCCACCGGCCGATCGGCAGGATCATCCCCGTCTCCTCGGCCATTGGCACGAACTCGGCCGGCGACACGAGGCCGAGTTTCGGGTGTTCCCAGCGGACCAGTGCTTCCGCACCGGTGATCGTCTCAGACACCAGGTCCAGGACCGGCTGGTAGTAGACCCGCATCTCGCGCCTTTCGAGGGCGCGGCGCAAGTCGGCTTCCAGGTTGAGGCGCTCCACCGAGAACGCCGGCATCGTCGCCTCAAAGACGACGTATCGCCCCTTGCCGGCCGACTTCGCCTGGTAGAGCGCCACATCAGCATCCCGCAGGAGCGCGCCGGCCTCCGCGCGGGGCCCGGCCACGGCGATGCCGATGCTCGTCCCGACGTACGCCTCGTGGCCGTCCAGCATAAACGGCTCCAGCATGGCAGCGATGGCCTTCTCGGCGACGGCTACCGCGTCGGCCGGCTGCCGGACGTTCGTCAACAGCACGGCAAACTCGTCGCCGCCGAACCGCGCCACAGTGTCCTCGGCGCGCACGCACTCCGAGAGCCGCTGTCCCACCGATATCAGCAGTTCGTCGCCCGCACCATGTCCCAGGCTATCGTTGATGTTCTTGAACCGGTCAAGGTCCAGGAACAGCACGGCCACACCATCGGAACTGCGGCGGCTGTATTCGAGCGCCTGTTCCAGCCGATCCATGAACATCGAGCGGTTCGGCAGGGCCGTCAGCGGATCGTGGAATGCCTGCCGCAGCATCTCCTCCTCGAAGGCCCGCGATTCGGTGACATCTCGGAACATCAGGACCGCCGCGTCCAGGTCGCCTTCGTCCAGCATCGGCGTGCAGACGTACTCAATGGGGATCGGCCGGCCCGTCTTGCGCCAGAACACCTCGTCAGCCGTGCGGTGCGCCGCGCCATGTGCCAGCGTCGCCATGATCGGGCAGTCAGCTTCGGGATAGGCGGCCCCGTCAGGGCGCGCATGATGGAAGAGGGCGTGATGCCCCCGGCCGATCAGGTCGCCGGCCTGGTAGCCGAGGACGCGGGCTGCCGTGTGGTTCACGAACGTGATCGCGCCGTGCCGGTCCAGGCCGATATGCCCCTCACCGGTCGCGCGCAGCAGCAACTCGTGGCGACGGCGCAGACGGTCGTGCTCAACGTGGGCGGCGATGACCTGCGCGGCTTCGGCCAACGATGCGCGCTCCGTGCGGCCGACCTCGCGCAGGTCAGGGTCGAGCGCGCCGACGATGCCGTAGCAGGTGCCGTCAGCCAGGACGATCGGCATGGTGACGGACGTACCCGCTCCGAACGCAAGGCGCAGCCACGCATCACTGCCCGGCGTCGCGTCTATCGGCGGGCCGGGTACAATCGGCGGCGGCATTCCCCGTTCGGCGCAGCCCCCGGCGAACTTCCCGAGCGGCAGGAACCGGCCGACCGCCACCGCACAGCCGCCGGGCTGGCTCTGCGCCGCGACAACTTCCAGGACATCGTGCCGCCGGGAGCGGCGCGCCACGAACGCCGAGCGCATCCGGATGCCGTTCATGGTCAGGCGAAGGACATGCTCGGGCAGCCCACGTTCGGGCTGTGTCCCGTGAGGTGCCACGTCGGTTGCCCGGCGAAGCAGCAGCATCCGCTGCTCAGGCGAGGTTGGCCCATCCGTTGCCGCGTTGAGCTGTACTGTCACGATTGCCATCCGAGTCTGTCATGTCGCCGGTTGTGCATCACCCTTGAGTATCGGCGGGAACGCCCAGATGTGTAGGGGGCCACCATCAAGTGTTCCATGCATTTGTACGACAGATTTGATTGGTAGAGCGTCTGCCCGCGACACGGCGTGCATCCTGACGGTCGTGTGCGCGCTACACTGTTGCGTGGCCAGTCCTGATCGGGACGCCATGACGGGGCAGCCGACGGAGGACCGACATGGAAGCGTCCGAGCGTTCAATAGCAGACCAGGCGCAGGGCCAGGGGGCGGAAGACGAACTCGTCGCCAGCATGCGCGAGCAACTGGAAGACCTGTACGCGGATCGAGAACGGCTCGTCGAGGCGACCGGCCTCCTGACAACTGACGATATCATCGCGCTGATTGACAGCATGCGAACGCAGCTTGAAGCGCTCTATGCCGAGCGCGACGAGTCTGTCGTTCAGGGTTAACGGGGGAGAGACGTTGGAAGGGTATACGCAATCCTCGTTTGTGGCAGAGGACATCCTGTCGCGACTTGGCTCGTTGACGCGGCAGGACGTGGACGCACTCGACTACGGTGCCATCAAACTCGACGACGATGGCGTGATCCTGCTGTTCAACCGGTACGAGTCTGAGCTGACCGGGCTGGACACAGCCCGCACTGAGGGCCGGAAGTTCTTTACCCAGGTGGCACCCTGCACGAACAATCGCCTGTTCTACGGGCGATTTCAGGAAGGCATTGAGGACAACGAGTTGGACGCGGAGTTTAACTACACGTTCACCTACCGAATGCGCCCAGCCCTTGTACGGATCATGCTGCGCCGCGACCCCGAGACGCGCACAACCTGGATCTTCGTCAAGCGCCGGTAGGCCGGCTGCGCATCCGTGCGCTAGCCCGCGCGTGGCGCGCCGTCCGCCCGGATTGCCGTGTCATCCCTGCCACCGGACGGACAGGTCCGACGACTGCTCGTTGCCATACGCTGCGCCGGACTGTCAGGCATGGGTGAGGAAAACTCGGCATCTGGCCTTCGGCGATCCCCCAAACGGTAGCCAAGCACGTTGTAGGAATGCAGGGGCAGGCTGATCCTGTGAGGACTGGAGGGACGATGCGGCTCTCGACGAGTTGCCTTCCCCGCCGTTCTCTGAGTGGGGTGCCGAGATGAGCATGACGATATCCGATTCCCACGCACCACAGGACGCGGACAGCGGTGTCGCGGCTGAGGTGCCCCCTGGCTGTGCCAGGCTTCAAGACTCGTCGCATGTCGCCTATGCCCTCGACCGTCGGCTTTGCTTCGCCTACGTGAACGCAGCCTGGGAGCAGTTCGCCAGGGAGAACGACGCATCGGCCGACGTGTTCGGCTCGCGGATCATTGGGCGCCCCTTCCTTGACGGGCTGCGCGAGCCTGAACGGAGCCGCTGGCAGACGATCCTGCTGGAGGTGCTTGACGGGCGGCGGGCACACTACGATGAAGAGATCCCGTGCGATGGGCCGGGCGTCACCCGACGGATCGTCATCACGGTGATGCCGACGCGCATGGCGACCGGCGAGATAGACGGCGTCCTGTTCACCAACTACGACGTGACGACCGCGCTTCAGCGGTCTGAAGACGAGCGACAGTTCCTCCAGGCCGTCGTCGATGCGATACCCGACCCGATCTTCGTGAAGGATGAGCACTACCGCTGGCTGCTGGGCAACACGGCCTCGCGCGCGATGACCGGCTTCGGCGACCACGAGATCGACGGCAAGACCGACTACGACATCCTGCCGAGGGCGCAGGCCGACGTGTTCCGCGCCGAAGACGAGTTGACCCTGGCCCGTGGCATCGTCCGCGAAACAGAGGTGTCAATGCCGGGCACCAATGGCGAGCCGCACACGTACATCGCCAAGAACGTGCCCCTGGTCCTGCCGGATGGCAGCAAGTTGCTCGTGGGCGTCATCCGCGACATCTCGGAGCGCAAGCTCGCGGAGATTCGGCTGAACGAGGCGAACATCGCGCTTGAACTCGCGCTGCAACAGGCCCGCGAGCTTGCCGTCGCGGCGCAGGCCGCCGACCACGCCAAGTCGGCGTTTCTGGCAAACATGAGTCACGAAATCCGGACGCCGATGAACGGCGTCATGGGCATTGCGGAACTCTTGCTGGACACTGACCTTGACGACGGGCAACGCGAGTATGTGGGCATGATCCAGGATAGCGCCGACGCGCTCCTGACGGTCATCAATGACATCCTCGACTTCTCAAGGATTGAAGCCGGCCGGCTGGAACTCGAAACGCTCCCCTGCGACGTGCGCGCCGTGATCGACGGGACCATCGACCTCGTTGGCGGCACTGCCCAGGAAAAGGGCCTTGAAGTCATCGTCGATGTCGCACCTGAGCTGCCGCTTGCGCTGCTTGGCGACCCGAACCGCCTGCGCCAGATCCTGCTGAACCTGGTGGGCAACGCCATCAAGTTTACGGCCGCTGGCACGGTCCAGGTCAGCGCCGGCCCGGTGAGCGAGGGCGATGCCGGGCTGCTGGTCCGCTTTGCGGTCCGCGATACCGGCATCGGCATCGCCCCGGATGTGCAGGGCCGGCTGTTCACCTCGTTTACACAGGCGAGCAGGTCAACGACCCGGCAGTACGGTGGAACCGGCCTCGGGCTGGCAATCTCGAAACGGCTGTCCGAGTTGATGGGCGGCGAGATCGGCATCGAGAGCGCACCGGGAGTCGGCTCGACGTTCTGGTTCACCGCGCGACTTGCACGCGGCAGCGCCGACGCCACTGGGCGCGGTGCGCTCGCGTTGTGCCCCGCTGAACGTGCCGGCCTTCGCATCCTCGTCGTGGACGATCACGAGACGAACCGCTTGATCCTGGAACGCGAGCTTGACGCCCTCGGCATCCATGCCGACAGCGCCGCTGATGGGCCGGAGGCGTTGCGACTCCTGCAGGCGGCGGCGCGGGGCGCGCAGCCCTACACGGTGGCGCTGCTCGATCATCTGATGCCGGCGATGGACGGCTTTGATCTCGCGCGGAACATTCATGCGGACGCTGATCTTGCTGCAACGCGACTCGTCCTGCTCAGTTCGGACGGCGGCTCGGAGCGGGAGGCCTATGCTACGGGCTTCGTCGCACGTCTGAACAAGCCCATCCGCCGCACCCAGCTCCGCGCAACCCTCCAGGCGGTCCTGGGCCTGTTGCCGGCTGCCGACCCTGGCAGCGCCCGGCCGGGCGGCACGTCCGCGCCTGATCGGACGGTCTGGCCCAGAATCCTCGTCGCCGAGGACTCGACCATCAACCAGCGGGTGACGCTGGCCATGCTGAAGAAGCTTGGGTTCGAGGCCGATGTCGTGCCCAACGGACGGGAAGCCATCGCGGCGATGCGTCGTGGTTCCTACGGTGCCGTGCTGATGGACTGCCAGATGCCGGTGATGGACGGCTTCGCAGCAACGGCTGCAATCCGCCAGGCCGAAGTCGATCAGCGGCACGTTCCCATCATCGCGTTGACCGCAGGGGCGGTCCTTGGCGTCCGCGACCAGTGCATTGCGGCCGGGATGGACGACTATCTGACGAAGCCGATTCGCAGCATTGATCTCGACCGGACGCTTCGACGGTGGATCGCCCCTGGTGCAGTGGTCACGCTGGCCGAAGCGCCCGTCCTCTGCGAACAGGCGGCAGAACGCGAACCCGTGCTCGATCCTGGCAGCCTCGCAGCGTTGCGCGAGATCCAGGAGCCGGGCGAGGGCGACATCCTCGTGGAATTTGCGGCACTCTTCCTCGCCGAAGCGCCAGGGCTACGCCAGCGGATCGCTGAGGGCATCGCGCAGGCAGACGCTGGAAGGATACGATTCGCAGCCCATCGCATGCGGGCGGAAGCAGGAACCTGGGGGGCGCATCGCCTGGATCGCATACTCGGCCAGATCGAGGCGCTCGGTGCGGCCGGAAGCGTCGTGGTGCCCGATGCGCTCGTCGCTGAACTCGATGCCGCACTTGCTGAGACGCTGGCGGCGCTCGGACGCATCGGCGAGATCGCATGACGGGGACCGCACGGCGACGCTGATCGCTCGTCGCTGCGCGTCGCCGACCGATAGGGACAGCGGCGTCAGCACCCGCCGTCGTTTGGGCACCGGCGCGCGCCGCGCGACTACACTCCTGGCACGCGTGGCCGAGCAGGGAGTGTGATGGGCCAGATCTTTAGCCGGATGCAGTGGCGGATCGCCATTCCGTACACGCTGCTGATCGGCGCGTGCCTGTTCGGCCTGAGCGCGTACCTGGCGGCGTTCCTGAGCCGGGTACAGGTGGACGCGCTGCGGACGCGACTGGCCTCCGAAGCGCAGCTGGTGGGCGAGGCCGTGCTGCCAGCCCTCCTGACGGCCGGCAGCGCCGCCCTGACGCCCGCCGAGATGACATCGCTGCGAACGCAGGTGCAGCGGCTGTCGCAGCAAACCGATACGCGTGTCACTATCGTAGACCGGCGCGGCGTGGTACTGGCCGATTCCGCCGCCAACCCGGCCACCATGGAGAACCACGCGGCACGCCCGGAGATCGCGGAGGCGCTGGCGAACGCGGGCGACTCGGCTGTGACGCGGATGAGCGCGACGCTGCGCGAGAATGAGTTGTACGTGGCGACCGCCGTGACTGGTGGCGACGCGGTGCTCGGGGTGGCGCGGCTGGCGGTGCCGCTGGATGCGGTCAACGCGACCATCCGCCAGGTGATGCTCGTCGTCGCGGCGGCGCTGGTTGCCACGATCAGCGTGGCCGTGGGGCTGGCGCTGTGGATCGCCGGCTACGTCACCCGCCCGCTGCGCCGTCTGACGACGGTGGCCGACGAGGTGGCGCGCGGCAGCCCGCTCCACACCCTGAGCGTGCCGCACGAGGGCGAGGTCGGCCGGCTCGCCGAGGCGTTCAACCAGATGGCCGACCGGCTACGCTCGCAGATGCTCAGCCTGTCCCATGAGCGCGACGTGCTGGCAAGCGTGCTGACCAACATGACGGATGGCATCGTGGTGGTGAGCCAGGCCGGGGCCGTGGTGATCGCCAACGAGGCCGCCCGCCGCCTGCTGGACATGGTGGAAGCGCCGGAGGGGTTGTCGCTGGCCCGGGCCGTCCGCGACCACGAGATTTGCGGGGCGCTAGACGAAGCGTTGGCGCACGACACCCGCCGCACCGAAGTCCGGCGGGCGGGGAGTTCGGCGCGGCACTTGCGGGTAGCAGCGGCCCCGTTGCGCGAAGGCGCGGGAGGGCTGCTGGTACTACGTGACGTGACCGAGGAACGCCGGGTGGAGAACCTGCGCCGCGACTTTGTGGCGAACGTCTCCCACGAGTTACGAACGCCCATTGCGGTCCTCAAGGCGCTGGTGGAGACGCTGGAGGACGGCGCCCTGGACGACCCGCCGGCCGCCCGCGACTTCCTGCGGCGCATCCACGTCGAGGTGGACGGCCTGGCGCAACTGGTGGCCGAACTGCTGGAACTGTCACGGGTGGAGAGTGGGCGCGCGCAACTGAAGCTCGAAGCGGTGGAGCCGGACGAACTGGTGCAGTCGGCCGCCGAGCGATTGCAGCCGCAGGCGGAGCGTGTCGATATCCGCCTGACCTGGGACGCCGACCCAGAACTGTCGCCGGTGCTTGCCGATCGCACGCGCGTGGAGCATGTGTTGCTGGCGCTCGTCCACAACGCCATCAAGTTCACGCCGCCCGGCGGCACCATCCGCGTGGCGGTGCGGGCAGAAGGGGCGTTCGCGCACTTCACCGTCGAGGATACCGGCATGGGCATCCCCGAAGAGGACGTGGTACGCATCTTCGAGCGGTTCTACAAAGTGGACCGCGCGCGGGCAGCAGTTGGCACCGGTCTGGGGCTTGCCATCGCCAAACACGTGATCCAGGCACTCGGCGGGCGCATCTGGGCGGAGAGCGAGATGGACCATGGCACGACGGTCCACTTCACGCTGCCCACGGCCACCGGTGCGCCCGGCGGCCAGCTCGCCGGCATCGCCGCCCGCTACTGACCCCGGCGCGTGCGGGCCGCACCCAAGAGGAGAAGCGCACGTACGCGGAATAGGCCCGCGTGATGGCCGCCTGGATGGTCGCCGTGTGGACGGTCTGCTCAGTGGTCATCATGGCTGGTCAGGCTTCGGGGGCGGGGGATTGGGCGGGGTTGGTGAGGCTGGCTTGCGCGTGTTCCGCTTGCGGGCCGCCGCCAACTGGATGCCGCCAGCGTCGCGGGCCATCATCAGCACCACGACGGCCCGCCGGAACCGCTCCCAGTAGAGATCACTGGCCTGGATCCCGGTTGCGTCGGCAAGCGCTGCGATCCACGGGCGGGTGCCACGCGCCGGGTCCCACCGGTCAACCAGCTTGATCGCCTGGGCGACGGTCTCGCTGAACACCTCGTCGGCGAGGTCCGGGACATCTTGCCACCGGTCTGCAAGGTGAAGTTTCCAGACGAGCGTCTGAACAGTGATGCGCAGCCGGGGGAACTCCTTCGTGATCGCTGCCCCGAGCGCGTCCACAGGCGACGTGGCGGCACCCGCCTCCGCGAGTGCCGGCGGATCAGCACGTATCAACAGCCAACCCCCTTGATCGTGCTTCTCTTCTGCCCCGCATGGTCGCACCGGAGCGCGCCATCGCGGCTCCGCACACGTCGGCAACGGTCTGCTTACCGATGAAGGTACGCCGGACGCCGGATTGTTACAGCGTCATGCGCGGATGTTCGGGCGAGATTCCGGGCCACCCTGAAGGCGAGCCTGATGCTCGCGCGCTGCTGCTCGGGTGGTACAGGGCATGGCAGAGGCCGGTCCGGGGTGGGAGGACACAGACGCGACTGTGGCGTCGTTGCGAGTTGAACGCTGCCGCATGGTGCGTGTGGGGCTGCCGGCCGAGTACGATAGGGCAAGGAGATCATTCGGGGGGAACTGCATCTTGAGCACGATGGATCGCGCCGGAACGGCCAGTCTACCGCAGGAGGCCGACACGGCAACGATGCGGCCGGCAGTCCGGGCCGCGCATCTGTTGACCTACGACTTTCTGGCCTGGGTTGCTGGCCGCCCGCGCACCTACGCAGAGGTCATGGCAACTTGGCAGACTCACTGCCCGCGCCTCTCGATCTGGGAAGATGCGCTTGACAATGGCCTCGTCACGTCGGCGCGCAGCGAGCAGGCGGCGGGGCAGGTGCTGGTGACCCTGACGCCGTGCGGCCAGGCGATGCTGGACAGCCGGCGCTAAAGATCGGCCCAAGCCACCCATCGCCAACACTGTAGGCGGGGCTTTCAAGCCCCGACTGGCTGCGGTTCGAACATCTGACAGGCTCCCACACATGCCTCGTAGATTGACACTGTCGAACGGCCCGACCTACACTGGCTTCGGCGCACCTTCAGAATGTACGCCTTGTTTGTGCCGCTCCAACGGTGGAGCGTGTAACCCAATCAACCGTGGTCTGCTGCCATGACGGCAGTGGGGGTGACTGCGTTGACTACTCGATCCAGTGATGGGCGTGTTCGTGTTGGCGTGATCGGCGCCGGCAGCATCGCCCAGATGATCCACTTGCCGTACCTCCGCGACCTCGCGGATATGTTCGAGATCACCGCACTGTGTGACATCGCGCAGGATACGCTCGATGCCGTCGGGGCGCTATACGGCGTGTCGCCGGAAGAGCGGTACGTAGACTACCGCGACCTCTGCGCCAGCGAGCAGGTCGATGCCGTGCTGATCTGCCCGAACGGCTCGCACGTGCCGCAGGCCATCGCGGCGCTGGAGCACGACAAGCACGTCCTGGTCGAGAAGCCGCTCTGCTACCAGCAGGCCGACGCCGATGCGTTCGTCCGGGCGGCGCAGGCCGCCCGCAAACGCTCTGGCGCGGTCACGCTGATGGCGTATATGAAACGGTTCGATCCCGGCTACCAGTACGGGCAACGGCTGGTCCGGCCACTGGCTGACGCCGGGCGGATGCGGTTCGTGGACGCCCGCCACATCCACAGCCAGAACGAGTTGTACATGGCGCACCTGCCCGTGTTCCGGGGCACCGCCATCGCGCCTGGTGTGATCGACCGCCTGAACCGCGAACATGAGGCCGACATTGACGGCGCGCTCGGGGCCGACGCCAGCCCGGCGCTGCGGCGGGTGTTTCGCGGCATGATGGGGTCTTCCGTCCACGACATCTACAGCCTCAACGGGCTGCTCGGCCGCCCCGAGGAGATCGTCGCCTCGGAGACCTGGGACAACGGCCGCTGCTGGAGCGCCATCTTTCGGTATCCGCACGGCGTCCGCGTGAACTACGCCTGGATCGATATTCGCGCGGTGCGGGCGTTCCACGAGGAGTTCGCCTGCTACGCTGACGACAGCCGCGTCACCATCACCTTCGAGCAGCCGTTCCTGGTGTCCGGTGCCACGCGGGTGAAGGTGCAGGGTATGGAGCCGTCACCGTCGCCGCTCGCACCGCACGGGCGGGCCGCTGGCGACCTGGGCTGGGACGATCCCGGCCCGCCGCACGCCGACCGGCTGGTCACGCCGTCGTACGCCAACCAGTACAAGCGCGAATGGCTGCACTTCCACGCCTGCATCACCCAGGGTGTCGAGCCGCTGGTTGGACCAGAGGAGGCCCGCGACGATGCGGCCTTCATCGTCGAGTGGGCACGGGCCACCCGCGCCCTGGCCTGACTGATTCGCTGACGGTGCGCCTCGATGACCGACTGATCGCCTATCTCCAATTCCCATCCCGCCACAGAGCGATTGTACTTGCCAAAACCTTGATGACGGCTGCTCATCGCGATTTGGCGATGCTCAGTGGTCATTGAAGGTAGTTCACGGCCTCGTTCGGTTGTGGAGGTGACGAGCGCGGCGCATTCGCACCGGTTATGCGGCGCGTTGTCGCGCCGTTAGGATGGTCGAGCAGGAGGGGCAGCGCCGGCGGTCCCGTTGACAGCGCTAAGACGCCACGCTTACACTGGGTCACCGCACGGCGCTGTGCCGTGACGGTATGTACACGATGGTCAGGTTCACCAGCGCAGGGGTCAGCGGTGCCCCGCGACATTGATGTCATCTTCCAGCCTGCATTGTTGCTTGGGGAGGAGCGCACATGGGCGACCACCGAACGGGTTCACGAGTTACGCGACGCCTGATGTTGAGCCAGACGCTCGGCTTTGGTGCCGCGTTGTTGACGGCCTGTAGCCAGGCACCCGCCCCGGCGAAGCCGGCCGAAGCGCCGAAGCCAGCGCCGACGAACGCGCCAGTGCCGACGGCCGCACCGGCTGCACCCGCCGCCGCCGCCAAGCCAACCGAAGCGCCGAAGCCGGCTGAAGCAGCCAAGCCCGCAGAAGCGGCAAAGCCTACCGCTGCGCCCGCAGCCGCGACCAGCCCTGCTGATCCTGGGATGCTGCGCTCGGCCGATCCGAATCCAAAACGTGGCGGTAAGGCAACGTTCGCCTTCAGCGTGACCACGAACCATTTCGATATTCACCAGGGCGGAGGGCCAGCGCCGATCCTCTGGCACACCTACAACAATCTGGTGCGCCTGAATCCCATTGATGGCCTGAAGACCATCATTCCGGACCTGGCGCAGACCTGGGAGGTCACACCGGACGGCAAGACCTACACGTTCAAGCTCCGGCCAGGAGTGACCTGGCATGATGGCACGCCGTTCAGTGCTGATGATGTCTCCGCGACGTTCAACCGGATTGTGAATCCGCCGTCTGGCATCGTCAGTGTCTTCAAGGCCCGGTTCGGTATCTTGAAGTCGATTGAAGCCACGGACAAGCAGACGATCAAGATGACGCTGGCCGAGCCAAGAGCGTATTTCCTCGAACTGCTGACCAGCGAAGCCGGGATGATCTATTCGAAGAAGGCGCTCGACGAGAACCAGTCCGACCTCCGCAAGGTGATCGCACCGGGTACTGGTGCCTACGTCTTCAAAGAGCACAAGGTCGGCGAGAAGTGGACGCTGGAGAAGAATCCGAAATATTGGAACGCCGAACTGCCGTACATTGACACGCTCGAATTCATCCATGCGCCGCAGTGGAGTGACCGCGGGACGGCCATCCTGGCGGGCCAGGCCGATATCTCCTGGAACGTCTCCAAAGAGACCTTCGAGGAGGCCAAGAAGCGCGCCAGCGAGATCGGCACCTTCATGGTTCCGGGTTCCGGTGCCTACATGCTCTACTTCAACTGCGCCAAGAAGCCGTTTGACGACCCACGGGTCCGTCGTGCCTTCCATTTGGCACTCAGCCGGCAGGATCTCTTCGAGGCGTTCAAGACCCAGGAGCCGCTCATCCCCACGCGCTACATGAGTCATGGCTTCGAGTTCGCGATGCCGCCGGATGACGTGCTGAAGCTGCCAGGCTACCGAGCGGACAAGGCGGCTGACATTGCCGAGGCGAAGAAGCTGCTGCAGGAAGCTGGCGTCGCCGACAAGCTCAAGGGTATCGAGATCCTGACGGCGTCAGTTGGCCCGCACGCCCAGACGCTCGCACCCGCCTCGCAGGCGATCCTGAAGGCGAACATCGGTGCTGAGACCACCATCAAGGCGGTTGAGCGGGCGATCCTGAACGACGAGTTGAAGAATGGGCAGTGGGATATCTCGCTGGCCACGATTGAGCTACGCATGTACGATCCGACACTTGGCTGGATTGACTACTTCACGAAGGAAGGGCCGACGAACTTCGGGAAGTACAGCAACCCGAAGCTGGAAGACATGCTGAAGAAACTCGACGCCGAGACCGACACGGCGAAGCGAAAGCCGATGTTCCGCGAGATCGAGGATGTCCTCGATCAGGAGTCACCGTGGATGACTATCGGATTCACGAGTCATCTTCACATGTGGAAGAAGACGCTCAAGGGTATGCCCTTCGAGCGCGTTCGGCTCTCCTGGAACAAGACTGACCCGATGTGGATCGACAACTAGATTGACGTTCGGCAATCTGGGCTTGCCGTCCGTCTGGATGGCAGGCCCGTTCCGTCCAACGCGCTACCGCCTAACAACCAGTCTTCGGGTACCCGCTCGGACCGGATGATTCCATGCACCTGTATGTCTTCCGCCGTTTGCTGATTGCCATCCCCACCATCATCGGGGTCACGCTGCTCATCTTTTTGGCGATGCGAATCCTTCCCGGCGACCCACTCGAGATGATCGAGAACGAGTCGGTGGGCACGATTCGTCTGACCCCTGAGCAACTTGCCTCTGCCAGAGCGAGTCTCGGTCTCGACCGTCCGTACTATCAGCAGTATCTGACCTGGATGTACGACGTGCTGCGGGGCAACTTTGGCACGTCATTCTGGCGCGGTGAGCCGCTCATCGAACTCATCTCGCGTCGGGCTCCGATCACGATTCAGATCGCGCTGATGGCGGTAGCGGTATCTTGGATGATTGGCCTGCCGATTGGCTTGCTTTCGGCGATTCGTCGCAATTCACCTGTCGACTATCTGGCACGTCTCTTCGTGACCCTGTTCCAGGCGATTCCGAGCTTCTTCCTCGGGCTGTTGGCGATCCTTGTTGGCATCCTGTACTTCAGTTGGCGACCGTCGATGACGATCGTCTACCTCTGGGACGACCCGGTCAAGAATCTCCAGATGACCATTGGCCCGGCCCTGGCGCTCGGCGTAGGACTCGGGGCGTTCATCGCACGGATCACCCGTTCCTCGACGCTGGAGGTGCTCGGCGAGGACTACATCCGTACTGCTCGCGCCAAAGGGCTGAGAGACGGCGCGCTGCTGATCCGCCATGTCTTGAAGAACGCGCTGCTGCCGATCGTCACGGTCACTGGCCTGGCCCTGGGTGGTCTCATCGGCGGGTCAGTCGCTGTCGAGCGTGCGTTTGGCGTGCCCGGACTCGGACTCGCGCTGGTCATGGCCGTGAATGAGCGCGACTGGATGTTGATTCAGAACCTGGCGCTCTTCTACGGCGTCGTCTTCGTACTGGTGAACCTGCTGGTCGATGTCAGTTACGCGATCATTGATCCACGAATTCGCTACAGCTAACGCCGACGGAGCAGCACCTTTATGAGTACGCAGTTGCAGAAGACGCCGCGGACCGACGCCGCAGCCTCGCCTCCGGTAGGCGTCGCGTTTCCGGCCGGACCGGGCCGTCGTCCCCACGTTGGCTTTGTTCGACGGTTCTATCGCTCCTCGTTTCTCGGTTCGGCCGCGACGATTCTCCTCATCGCCATCTTTGCGATTGGCGCATTTGCCAACATCGTCAGTCCGTATGATCCGCTCGCGGCCAATTTCGCTGCGACGCGCCGCGAGCCGTCAGCGCAGTATCTACTCGGAACGGACTACCTGGGCCGCGACGTCCTCTCGCGCATCTTCTACGGTGCCCGCATCAGTCTGCTGGTCGCAGTGACATCCGTGCTGATCGGTGACGCGATCGGGTTTATTTGGGGTGTCTCGTCCGGCTACCTGGGACGCCGGTTCGACATGTTCAGCCAGCGCCTGCTGGACATTATGCTGTCGTTCCCTGGCCTGATCCTGGCGATCCTGTTGATGGCCGCCCTGGGTGCGAGGCTGGAGACCGTCATCCTTGCGATTGCGGTCTCGCGGGTTCCGCTTTCCACCCGCGTCATCCGATCAGTTGTGCTGTCGGTGAAGGAGTTTGCCTACGTCGAGGCAGCCCGCTGTATTGGCGCGACTTCGCCGAGGATCATGTTTCGTCACGTCGCCCCGCAGTGCCTCGCCCCGATGCTTGTGATCTTCAGTGCGAATCTTGGCACTGCGATCTTCGCCGAGTCGGCGCTGGCGTTCCTGGGCATCGGTGTGCCCGAGCCGACGCCGACCTGGGGGCGTATGCTTGGCGGTGTCCTCAGCGAGGCGTTTCGCCCGCCCTGGTGGCTGATCGTCTTCCCCGGCGCGGCAATCACCATCACCATTATGGCTGCGAATCTGGTGGGTGACGCCCTGCGGGATATTCTGGACCCGCGCCTGAAACAGCGGATCGGCTAGTCGGTAGCGGACGCTGACGCTGGCGTGTCCGTGAGGCCGATGTGGGCGCGGAGCACGGGGCCATAAGTTGCTCCGCGCACGCTCGAACGACAGCAAATCCTGGCGTATCGCTTGCTCGCCCGCCACCTGCACGAGCGCCAGACGCTCGCGGCACTGGCAGCCGTGACCGGTGCCTGCGGCCTGCGGAGTACGCCGCCTGGGTCGGCATCAACGCCAGCGAGGCGGGTCGTGCCTGGGAGGGGATGGCCGACTGTCTGGTGGAGGTTCAGGCTGCTGGCCGCCGGGCGTGGCTCCACGCTGATGACCTCGCGGCGGTGCTCTCGGGCCGTTGCGCGGCTGCACCGGCACCGACGTGGCGTTCGCCGACTGACCCGGCCGTTGAAGCGCCTAGTCCAAGTTGACAGCGTGGCACTGTAGTGGCGCGATTTATGGCACCCCGAGTCCACTCGTGTCGATGTCTATGGCGGCATCCATCCACGTTTTCATTCGGTCAAGCACCATCCGCTCCGATTAGAACTCGGACGCCCACAGGTTCGTCATCGTCCTGATCTTCTCTGCTTGCACGTCCGACTGCCACCAGCGACGAGGCCGCCGCGTCGGTCCGCTGGCTCCCCGGCAGTCGGGCTGAACCGACAACAACGCACGTCCCATCCGACGCAAGGATATGGTGTCCGGGCTGGTCCCGCAGTGACACGAGTCACAGGG
>JBBQBU010000062.1:0-17325 GCA_038318015.1 Chloroflexota bacterium
GGCGACGGCAGTGGCTATACGCTCCTCAACGCGCCGAGTGACCAGCCGGTGCGCGGCGACGGCAGCGGCTACACCCTCCTCAACGCGCCGAGTGACCAGGCGATCCGGGGTGACGGCAGTGGCTATACGCTCCTCAATGCACCGAGCGACCAGCCGGTGCGCGGCGACGGCAGCGGGTACACCGCCCCGACCACCCCAGGCGGCCAGCAGGATGTTGAGCGCTGGGTCTAAGCCGAACACAGATCAGCAAGCAGCGCGCGCCCGACCAGGGTCTTCCTCACGGGGCGCGTAACACCGCTACGACGCACGGCCATAGCAGGGTGAGTAACGTGTGCTCCTGTGAGACGCCGGGCACGAGCATGACGCCGCAAGATGACAGGAAGGGATGCAGCAGCACGTAGATAGTACCGTAGCATTGTAGCAACGTGTATTCTCAAACATGCAGTGCATTGCCGTGGCCGACGGCAGATGCTGACAGACAGGACACCAGCACCGGCAACGGAGCCGCCTGGACGACGTGGCTGGGCCACGCCGCGCAACGAGGCCAACAGGCCGTGGTCGCGCGTACGAGAACGAAGGCATCGCAGGGCAGGCAGGTGGGAACGCCTGAGGCTGTCTGAGGTGCGTACAGAGGCTTAGCGTACCGGTCGTCAGAGCGTGTACGACGCGCATGGAGGCTGTGACCGGCTGCTCAAGCTGGCAATTCCGACGCGTATGGCGTGCGCGAGGTGCGGAGTACGCCGGGGGATCAACGGCGTAGCGTGGGGGTCCGACAGCATGGCGAAGGTCATGGCAAGGAAGCTTCGGCCGACTGTTCAGGTGGAAATAGGCTGCGGAGAGAACATAATCATGAGTAGGGATGATGACATGACGGACGACAAGCTGTCCGTTGACGAGTTGGACGCGCTCGCAGACCTGGGTATGCCGCGCATCCTCGCAGACCTCGCCGACGGCGCACTCAGTGACGACGAAGCGAACGCAGTAGCCGACTGGCTGATGAGCACGGCCGAAGAGGAGCCAGCGGGGTGGGTCGTGAACCGGGCCGTGCGGATCGCCGGACAGGCCGTTGGGAAGGATGCCCCGCGCCCGTCAATCTGGCGGCGGCTGGTGGCGGCACTCGTCTACGACAACCGCTTGCAGCCGCGCATGACCGGCGCTCGCGCCATCGCTATCGACCAGCCCCGGCTGATGTACCAGGCTGGCGGCGTGGAGATCGACCTTGAGGTCGGGCACAGCACGATCGCGGGTCGGCTGCGGATGCTGGGGCAGGTGACGGCCACAGAGCCAGACCTGACGCGCGCCTGGGTCATCGCCGAAGGGCCGTCTGGCCGGCTGGAAACGGAAGTAGACGACCTGGGCCAGTTCTCGCTGGACGGGCTGGTGTCCGGCATCCACCGGATGGAGATCGGGCTCGCCTACGAGCTGATCGAAATCCCATCCGTACAGATTTGAGCGCGCGACGCTTCACGTCGATACCGACTGATAGGTCATGACTGAAGCGTCCATCCTCGCCGGCCCGCACTGCGATGTGGGGTCGCCGAGGGTGGACGCGCGCGTCTGCGTCCGGTAGGATTCGGTGCGCGGCATTCGTGACCATCAGCATGCGCACACATGGCGTGCGCCCGGAGGCGACGTTATCGTCGGGGCGACTTTCGATCACGGCCCGCCGGATCGGCCGGAAGACGAAGCGGCCAGTCCAGGGTATGCGGCTGGCATCTCCAGGACAGGCTTGGTTGCTGCTTGCCTGCGAGGGGATCAAGACGCCTGGGAGGCGATCGTACGCCTCCATGCCAACCTTGTGTATGCCGTGATTCGCCGGTGCGGCATCAGCGGCGACGAGGCGGCCGACCTGTTCCAGGAAGTCTGGGTTGCGGCCTGGGATGGCCTTGCGAGCCTGCGCGACGAGCGGGTGCTGGCCGGCTGGTTGGCGACCATTGCCGCGCGACAGGCGCGCCGGGCGTTGCGCCGCCGCATCCAGAGCGTCGTCGAAGGCGGTGAGCGTTTCGAGACTGAGGCGATGGTCGCGCCGGACCCCGGCCCGACGCCTGATCTGCTGGCGCTGGACCTGGAGCAGAGCGAGACGATCAAGGAAGCCGTGTCGTCGCTTTCTGAGCGTGACCAGAAGATCGTCTACGCTTTCTTCTACGACCCGTCCGCGCCGTCCTACGCGCAGATTGCCCAACGGCTGGGGGTGTCCCCGGAGACGGTCGGGCCGCTGCGGACGCGCTGCCTGCGCCGCTTACGCATCGCGCTGGACCGCCTGCCGGACTTCAACGGGTCTGGCGGCTAGGCGGACACGCGGCTCGGCTTGCTGACGGCTACGGCCCCTCACCCACGCGTGCGGGCGACGCCGCCCCGGACTTTCTACTGGCTGATCGGTGTGAGATCGGCATGGGAGGACGCTGATGGACCTAGAACTCGGTGGCAAAGTGGCCGTCGTGACCGGCGGCAGCCGAGGTATCGGCAAGGCGATTGCGCGGGAGCTGGCGCTTGAGGGGGCCGACATTGCGCTGGTCGCCCGCAGCGCCGAGACGCTCGAAGCGACCCGCAAGGCACTGGCCGACGAAACTGGCCGCAGGATCGTCGGCATCGTTGCCGACACCTCCAGCGACGAGTCGATTCGGGCGATGGGCCGGCAGGTGCTGGAAGCGTTCGGCCGGGCCGACATCCTGGTCAACGCGGCGGCCAAGCCCGGCGGCCAGCAGCCCCCGCCCACGTTGGACGAGATCGACACGGCAGCCTTTGACGACGAACTGCACACGAAGGTGCTCGGCTACTTGCGTTGCGCCCGCGAGGTTGTCCCTTCCATGAAGCAGCACGGCTGGGGGCGTATCATCAATATCAGCGGGCTGGCGGCGCGCAGCACGGGCACCATCCTGGGCAGCATCCGGAACGTGTCGGTGGTGGCGTTGACGAAGAACCTGGCCGACGAGTTGGGGCCGCACGGCATCAACGTGACGGTGGTCCACCCCGGCGGCACCCGCACCGAGAAGACGCCGGACGTGGTGGCCGCCCGCGCCGAGGCCCAGGGGCTGACGACGGAAGAGGTCGAGCGGCAGATGGCCGCCGCGAACTCGATCAACCACTTCGTGGACGCGCGCGAAGTGGCGTACGTAGTCGCGTTCCTCTGCTCGCCCAAGTCCATTGCCATCAACGGCGACGTGATCGCTGCCGGCGGCGGCGCCCCCCGCGCCATCCACTATTAGCAAGGGACGATGAACCCTGGCTGCCTCTGGAGGATCACCGTGGCAGCCCTCAATTCGGCGGCTGGGCCCGCAGCAGCAGGTCGCTGTATGACGCCGGTTCGAGGTCGTCGGGCTTGATCTGGAGGCGGGCCATCAGCCAACTGCACTGCGCCTCCAGCAAGGCCGGCCCGAGCGTGTCGTCAAGGTCGATGGCCTCGATCTCGATGAACGACCCGAGGCCGGCCACGGTGTCCAGATGCACCTTGACGTTCTCGCGGGCGCGGGCGCGCTCCTGGGCGGTCGGGTCGCCGGGCACGGTGATGTCACTGATCTCCACAAAGTAGATCTCGCGGCGCTTCTCGACCGTCACCAACTGGCCGAGTGCAGCCGTCAACAGCGCCTTCAGGTCGCCGCCGGGGCGCGTGCCGTAAAGGAACACGTCGGACCGCTTCGGGCCTTTCTGGTCGGGCCGCTGGTAGAAGATCAGATTGTTCTCAATCTGGCCCTCGCGCAGTTTGAGGCGGCCGGTCGGCACCTGAAAGTACGTGTCAGACTGGTAGTCCGGGCCGACCAGCCGCGCCCGGAGCCGCAGCAGCGTCGCGCGGGCCTGCGCCGGGTCCGCGCAGCGCGCCTTGATCTCGATGTTGACGTGCGGCACCAGTCCACCATCCTTCGCGGATTCTCCGCGCGAATGGTACGCGTAACGCTCACGGGGGTAACTGTCGCCGAGCGACCAGCCGGTGGTGTGCGTTGACGGCGGCGCAGGATGGCAGCCGGACCAAGCTAGAGCGTGAACGCCGTTGGCAGCAACTCCGACACCCGGAACGTGCGAACGCCGTCTACCAGCACCTCGCCGTCCGGCCCCATCAGTTCCACCATCACCTGACGGCACGCGCCACACGGCATCCGCCCTTGCTCCCCGAGGGCCGGGCTGGCGTCCACGCAGGTCACGGCCAGCCGGGCGATGCGGCGGTGCCCGGCCGCTACCGCAGTGAAGAGGGCCACGCGCTCGGCGCAGACCGTCAAACCGTACGACGCATTCTCGACGTTGCAGCCGGCGAACGTCGCACCGTCAACTTCCACGGCAGCCCCGACCCGGAAATGCGAATACGGCACGTAGGCCCGTTCGGCTGCCGCCCGCGCATGGAGAATCAGCGGATCGGCCAGGACGTCCGCGTCAGGCGTCGGAGCATCCGCGTCCCGATCTGCCATACCACGCCCTCCTGCTGATGCCCATCGCGCCATGCCACGCGCATGTACGCGCGCCACGGGCACGATACCACGGGTCCGACGAGCCGGGGAACCACCAGCGTCGGCAGCAGACAATGTGCGGGTCGCGGCGAGCGGGCGTCAGCGGCGCGCGACAGTGATCCGCGCCCCGGCATCGAAGGCGTCCGGTAAGATCGAGAGCGGCTCGCCGGGGCGCTGTGACACCTGCCGCCGGAGACGGGCGTCAGTGGCAGTGTCTACGGCCGCGACTACCAGCGCGTGCCGGATGCCCGGCCCGCCTCCGACCTCCACCGTGGCCGACCAGGTGCCATCGGCGGCCACCGCGAGCGGCCGCTCGTACACAAACCAGCGGCTCCCCTCAATCTCGGCGCGGATCGCCAGCCAGAGCGGCAGTGACGGGTCGGCCGCCACCGTACGCCGGCCACGCACCGTCACGCGCTCGCCCACGACGGCCTCGTCGGCCGGCGCGTCGATCTCCACGGTCGGCACGGGTGGCTCGGTCTCGGTCACCTCGTCAGGGGCCAGCTCCTTTGGCGACGGACCGGCCTCGGTGGGTGCCACGATGGTCAGTGCTGGTGCAAGGCCGAGCAGACGGGTCAGCGGCCCCGGCTCGTCGCCGGCCAGCGTCGCAGCAGCCACCTCCGGCGGCTCGGCCACGATCCACAGCCGGTGCGAATAGTCATGGTTGATCGGATCCCAGTCGCCGGCGCACGTCATCAGTGTCAGGCGCGCCTCGTCGGTCGGCTGGATCGGGATGCTGTCGTCGCCCGGCAGCACCAGCATCTCGCTGACCACGTAGCGGTATTCCAGCCCGCGCGAGGTCGCCACGATCTCGTCGCCCGGCTGGAGTTGGTCCAGGTGGGCGAACACGTTGCCGGCCAGCCCGGTCAGATGTCCGATCAGGACGGTGTTGCCCTCACTCAGGTTGGCCGTCTGACGGAGTTGCCCGACCACAAAATTGGGTGGCTCCCAGACGGTTGGCACCACCGCCGACCGCAGCCCCAGACGCGGAATCTCGACGGCGCGGGCCGGGCCGGGCCGAGGGCGCGGCGCGACCGTCTCCGGGCGCACGCTGCCGATATCGGCGGCTTCGGCGGCGTTGAGGCCGGCCAGCGACAGCCGCAGATCGGGCGGGTCCACGGCGTCGTCGGTCGCGACAAGGTGTAGTTCCAGGCCGCCTTCCGTATCGGCGTCCAGACCGGGGAAGTCGAAAGCCCGCCGGCCGTCGGCCTGCACCTGATCGTCCAGCACTGGCGGGTCGGCGGCCAGCACCCGCCAACCGCTCAGCCAGCGCGACGGCAGCGACAATCGGAGCGGGCCGGTCGGCAGGTCGGCGCGGTTGCGGACCAACAACCCGACGCGTGCCTGCGCGCCCGGCTCCGGCGGATCGAGAAAGCGGAACTCACTATCTACGATCTCGATGGCATCGGCCGAGGCGCGTGGCTCCGGCGTGGGCGTCGGCGTGGGCAATGCTGACGGCGGCGTGTCGGCTGGTGGCACAGGCTCGTCGGCCTGGGCGGCAGCGGCAACGGGCGGCACGCTGCTCGCGTCGTTCTCGGATGCCGTGGCCGGCTGGGCCAGTTGGTCCGTTGACGAGCCGGCAGCGGGCGCGACGGTGGCCGTACTCGCCGGTGGCGTCGGTGTGACGAGGCGCGGCGTAGGCGTCAGGCGCGGCGTGGGCGACGCGGCAATCTCGTCGAGCCAGCGCGGGGCCGGCGCGTCAAGCTGACGGCCGGCATCCAGAGCAGCCTCAGTCGTGGCCCAGGCTCGTCCCACGTACCACTGCGCCACCAGCACGCCGGCCCCGGCCAGCATCACGCAGAGGCCGCCCAGAAACAGCAGCGTCCCGGCGGCCCGGCGCAGCCAGGGGCGCGCGTGCAGCCCGCGAGGCCCGGCCACCGTACCGTCCGGTCGGCCGGCTACGCCTGACGATGGCGCATCAATGCCGGGCGTCACCGTTGCTGATTCCTCGGGCAGCGGGTCACCCTCATCACTGCGTCACGTCACCGTACTCGGACCAGCCGGCCCGGGGTGGACGGGCCGTCGGTGCCCGAGCGGCGCCCGGTGCCCCGCCGTGCCTATCGGGCAGCGCCTACAACGTGCCCCGTCGTAGGACGTAGGCACCGGCCCCGAGGGCAGCCGCGCCACCCGCGACCATCGGCCAGGCCAACTCTACTGGGAAGCCGCCCGCGCGCGGCGGAGGCGTCGTCGTCACTGGGCTGGCGACCGGCGACGCGGCCGGGGCAGCGGCCGGGGCAGCGGCCGGGGCAGCGGCCGGGGCAGCGGCCGGCACCACCGGCGACGGCGCGGGCGACGGCACGACCTGCGCGAGCGCATCCGGCGACGGCTCCATCACGGCGGTCATCGAGATCGTCAGGGCCGCCCCAACGGACAGGACGGTTACACGCAGGAATCGCTTCACGCTTCCACCTCACACTCGCTCGACGCCGCACACGGGCCGGCAGACAGCGCAGCCACGGCCGCCGTCATGATACCGTGCGTGACAGCCAGAATCACCCGATCCGACCCGGATGGGCGCACCAATATCGCGGGCGAGGCCACAGGAGGCAGCCGTGACCGTACAATGGTGGCGTGTGACGACGGTGACTTGTCGATACAGATGCAGTCACAGTACAGTTGCGGCGATGTCGGAGGTTCTGTCGTGAGTCATCATCCGCTCGCTCAGATGGTCGCAGCCGGCACCCGCTTGACGGCGCAGCGGCAACTGATCTGGGATGTGCTGCACCACTCCAGCGAGCACCTGACCGCCGAGGAGATCCGCAGCCGGCTCGCCAGCCGGCTGCCCGGCCTGAACCTGCCGACCGTCTACCGGACGCTCGTGTTCCTGCGGCACGCCGGCCTCGTCAGCGAGTTGCACCTGGGAGATGGCCCGGTGCGCTACGAAGCCCCCGAGGGCGACGAGCGCTTGCCGCACCTCGTCTGCCGGGGCTGTGGGCGCATCGAGCACCTCGAAGCGTCGTCGCTGGGGGCGGCCCTGGAAGCGGCAGCCGGCGCACGCGGGTACGCCGACCAGGAGATTGATGTCGTCGTGTACGCCACCTGCACCGGCTGCGCTCAGCGCGACCAGTTGGCCGTCAGCAACGCATGACAGATCACGGGATGACGGAGCCGCGCTGGCTGGAGTTCTGAGCGTTCGCGGTCACTGGCGGTCTGCCAGTACGTGGAGATCGGCTCTGGCCGCCGGGCAGGGCACACGACCACTGGCTGGGGCGCGTGCGTGCGCGCCGAGTGGCCCAGCGCATCGCTGACGGCTTGCGCCGCGAAGTACCGGGCCTGCTGGTGGACGACGAGCCGACCGTCGTTGACGGTGTGTGGACCGTGCGGCTGGTCGTACCGAGCGGCATCGTCGCGGCGGAGGTACTGGCGGGCACTGAGTCCGAGAACGTGCCCTGGCTGGCCGACGAGACGCCCGGCCGCCTGCGGGTTCCCTTCAGCCTCCAGTACGACGACGAGCAACAGGAACAACTCGTCCTCGTCGGGGCGAAGGTCATCCACTACCTGCGCCAGACCGGCTGACCACCCGCGTCAGCCGGCCCGGCCCTGCGCAGTCGCCGCACGCTCGGCGGTTGGCCCGACCGGCACGGGCGCTGACCGTGCGTCCGGCCACAGCAGCGCCCGGCACAGCACCAGCAGGCTGCCGACCAGCCCGGTCGCCACCAGCACCGCACCCACCGTCACGGCCGGCCCCCACAGGTGCCGCACGTGGTGGAGTTCGTAGCGCGTGCTGAGGGGGGCGTTCAGGTCGCGCGTCCAGATGGGCGAGAACGCCCAGAACAGCCACAGCCCCAGGTAGAACAGGCACTCTGCCAGCACGACGGCCACGAACAGCCAGCGTCCGCGTCGTCCGAGCCGTAGCGCCTCACGCGCGGCGTAGGCCAGCCCCAGGACCACGATTGGCGTCATGCTCTCGGCGGCATCGCCGGTATCGTGCCAGTTCGGTTGCAGCATCACCTGGCCGAGGAAGCCCGTCAGCAGCACGAGTGCCAGCCAGGGCGGACGCCGCAGCAGGCGCAGCGCCCCGGTACGCAGCCGCCGGCCCACGTCGGTGCCCGCCGCCTGCCGGCCGGCATCCGCACCTGCCGTCCGCCCGATCAGCCGCCGCCAGCTCCCCGGGGCCGCCCGTACCAGCAGCCAGCAGCAGGCGAACCCCAGCGCCCCGGTCAGCACGGCCAGTTGGAAGCGCAGCACCTGATCGACGGAGGGCCACGCGCCGCCAGCGATGGCCCCAAGCGCCGGTAATGGCACCAGGGTACCGATGGCCGCCACGCCGCCCTTGATCAGCCAGTCCGCGAACGTCTCCGAGACATCCACCCCGAACGAGGCCGGATTGGCGTCCAGCAGGGCGCTCAGGCCGTACGTGTGCAGCACCCAGCCTTGCCACGGCGCGACCACCAGCACGCCGGCCAGCCCGCCGAGTGCCCAGGTGGTCAGGGACCAGGTGGCCGGCCGTCGGAACAGCGGGCGCGGCCGGCGCCAGACCAGCCACGCCAACGCCGGCAGGGCGTAGAACAGCGTCGTCTGGTGGGCGAGGTAGCCCAGGCCGGCGCAGACCGCCGCCAGCACGAACGCCTGCTGGCTGCGCCCACGGTCGCGTGCCAGCATCGCTGCACGGATCAGGTACAAGAACAGGAGCACCTGCCCCGCCGCGACCATTTTCGACCAGGGGTAGGTGCTGTTCTGGATCAGAAACGGCGACAAGCCGATCAGCCCGGCCGTCACCCAGGCCGCCCGCCGCCCGCCGACGGCCCCCGCCCAGAGCACGCCGGCAGCAGCGACGGCCAGCGCCAGCAGCGGCGTCATGAGTTGGAACGGCCAGAACTGGTAGTCCAGCGCGCCGACTAACAAGCCCCCTTCCAGGTTGTAGAGCGGCGGGCGCGAGATCACCCCGAAGTTGCCGACGCGGTTGGTGAAGGTCCGCAAGTCCGGCAACTTCTGGCCGAGGTAGACCAGCACCAGGAACCAGTGTGCCACCCAGTCTCCGATGCGAAGCGCCCCGGCCGATAGCGGCGTCAGCAGCATGGTGCCGACCGTCCCGGCCGTGAACAGCAGCGTCCCAACGACGACCGGCACGGCCGCCCCGCTGCCGCCCCGGCCCGCTGTCCCGCCTGCTCCGTCGCCGCCCCTGCCAACTGCCTTGCCGATACTCTTACCTATGTCATCCTGAGCGCAGCGAAGGATCTCACGGATCGGACGCACTGATGCTTGAGACCCCTCGGCTCCGCTCGCAGGCTCGCTCTGCTCGGGATGACACGGTGAGGAGGCAGTCTCGGCAGACTCATGCTGCAACGTCCCAACGGCGACCGGGATGAGATGCCGCCCCTCACCCCCTCGCCCCCTCTCCCGCTTACGGGAGACACGGGGATCCCGCCGCAGCGGAGGGGCCCCGTCGTTCGTGAGGGGGTTGGGGGTGAGGGCCAGCGTGGCCACGCCCAGTGCGAGCAGCAGCAGGCAGAAAGCGACCGGCCAGCGCGGCCCCGGCTGCCCTACCAACAACCCGCCAAACGCCGCCAGCCCGAGGATCGCGGGGACGAGCGCTAGCGCCAGCGCCAGCCGTTCGGCAGGGGCAAGCCGGAGCAGGCCGAGCAGCCGGGCGGTCGCCCACAGCCCCAGGACGCCAAGCACCAGCGCCGCGAACAGGACGAGCGCGGTGGTCACGTAGCAGCCGTCACGCGGGCTTAGCGCGCCGGCGGCACGAGCCCGCGCTCCGTGAGGAAGCGCTCAAGCTCGCGGCCGGCCAGGGCGTGCGCGTCGCGGTTCCAGTGCTGGTCCGTCTGGAAGTAGAAGCGGCGCGGCTCGCCGCCTGACTCGCGCTGGAGCGTCTCTAACAGGTCGAGCATTGGCAGGTTGTAGCGCTCGGCAATCAGGGCAAGCTGCTGGTTCGGGGCGTTCAGTTCCGCGCGTCCCCGTGTCACCCGGCGCCCGCCGATCATCTCGCGCCAGCCTGCTTCGTCAATCTGCGGGCTGTCGGGGATCACGAATGCGGCCAGGGGCACGCCGAGTGTGTCGGTGCGTGCCTTCAGTCGCCCGAACAACTGTCCGGTGATGTCCCAGCCTTCCTTCCACTCGCCGGTCGGCTCGGCGTCGTAGAGCGCGCGGGTGTGCGCCTCCATCGGGGCGGCGGCCCACAGCGGCGTATTTCCCTGCCCGTCCCCAAACCGGTTGAGCACGCCCGTCTCGAAGACGTTCCAGAGCCGGCAGCACGACCGTAGCACCGGCCCCAAACCCGTAGGCGTCGGCGGTGCAGGCGGCGGATTGCGCGTGATGACCATGCCGTCCTTGCCCAGCCCGAAGTACGGCTTGACGGCAAGGTCCAGATCGTCCCCGGCCAGTTGAAGCTTGTAGTAATTGTCATGCAGATCGTTGCCGATGAAGAAGCCGACCAGCACGAGGTCCGGCTCGAAACGGTACCCCTCGTTGTCGAGGTACAGCCCCTCGATGCCGGTACCCCAGCCGGCCACGCCCGCGTTGATAACCTCAACGTTCAAGTCGGGGCGGGCGGCGCGTAGCCGGGCCTCCAGCACGGCGGCCGTCGTCTCGTGCTGCTCCACCTGGACGGCCTCCATGAAGGAGTCACCCAGGAGCAGAATGCGGAACGTACCGGCCGGCTTCGCGTAGCTGTCACGGGCATCCCGCAGGCCAAGCTGGTTGATGCGGACGCGCGCAAAATACTCGCTGGAATGCTGCCAGCCTTCGTAGCCCGGCAGGTGGAAGAAGCCGTAGATCGGGTGGCGCACAAGGTAGGGGCCGCTGGTGTAGTTGCCGGGCAGAATTGGCCCGAACAGCCGCAAGGTTACTTCAAGGGTGCCCAGCACCAGCAGCACCGTCATCAGGACGATCAGCGCGCGGGCCACCCAGACCACCCGGCGCGACGGCACGGGCCGTGGCCGACTGCGGTCGTCCGCGCCGCGAATGTCAGGTGCGTCAGCGCGACGTTTGGGGCGCGGGCGAGGCGGCGTGACAATGCTCACAGGAGGGCGGTCCAGGTCTCGGGGCATCCGCCGGCCGGCAAGACGATGCCGGTCGGGGGTGCCGGAGTGTACCGGAACTGCCCGCCGTCCGTCTGAGACTGGCGGGCTGCTGCGCCGCCGGGCAACGCGCTAGACGAGCCTGCCGAGGCGCTCGCGGACTCGGGCGGTGAAGGAGCCGTCTTGCAGGCCACGGTACAGGTTATCGCCGGGGCAGCTCGTCGGGGCATGGTCGCGGTGGCCGGTGACGCTGGTGTTTGTCATGTTGAACCGTTTCATCAGCCAGGCCGAAGTGTCGGCGGCGTTGTTCAGTTGCGTCTCGCTCGGCTGCTGGGTCGTGAAGTCGCCCAGGAACGAGATCAGCACCAGACCGGTCGGGTCGTAGTAGATGGACGGGTTGCCGCGCACGGTCGGCGGCCGGCCGGACCAAATCACGCCGTCCAGGTCTACGAGGTAGTGGTAGGCGATGTCTTCCCACTCGCGTTCGGGGCCAGTGTGGAAGTGCTGGATGTTCCGCAGATACTGCTCGGGGCCGGGCTTGCCGTTCCAGTAGGCACCGGTGTGGTGCAGCGACACGCCCTTTGGCGTCTGGGGCACGTACGCCTGTGCGGGCGGCAGCGCCCCCCAGGCTTCGCGGGCCCGGACGTTCGGCGGCAATCCCATGTCGGCCGGCAGCCCGGCCGCCGCCGACGCGCCACCAGCGGGAGCGCCCCCTGACGGAGACGAAAGGTTGATCGTGGTCGGCGAGAACGTGCCGAGGAACGCCGGCTTCGGTGCGAAGATCGGGGCCGGGGCGTCGGACGACTGCGGGGGGGCTTCCTCGGCGTTGGCGCGCCCAGATAGCGCGGTCAGCCCGACGCCGCCAGCAAACACGGCTGCCGAGGAGAGGAGCAAGCGTCGGCGCTGGCGATTCTGACGACTCTGGCTCTTAATGGTCGCAGGCCTCCGGGAGCATTCGGCACCGCATCGACGGACACGGCTCTGTGCGAGTTACCGCGCGATGATACCGAAGGTAGGACGGCTAACGGAAGGCGCGGTCGCGGCAAACGCGCGGCAGGTACGTTGCTGCCACGTTCCGGGAACGCGTCACCGCCCGAACAACGGGACGGCCTGATGAGATGCAGCACACGGACTGTTCGGAACGGGAGCATCCAATTGGATGCTGGCGCAACCCGACGCCAGGTCAGCCGTGGCGGCGTACAAAAGCCCCGATCAGGGCCATGCCTGATCGGGGCCACAGCGTCAGCATGGGGTAGCTGAGGTGTCTAGCGGCGGCTGCCGGACAGCTTCGCAGAGTCGTCCTTGCCCTGCTTCGCCAACTGCTCCAACTTCGCCTGCGAGGTCGGCGTCGGGGCATACGCGCCCGAGTCGATCATCTTGATCAGGATGTCCACCGCTGACGGTACCTCGATCAAGCCGGTGTTCATCACCACGCTATGATGCACCGGGTCCAACCAATCGACCTGGAATAGATACCGGTGGTAGTTCGCGCGGTCACGGTCGGCGCGCCGCACGATGTCCTCAGCCTGCTCACGCGTCATCGGGCCGGGCCGCCCGCCAGCGCCACGCTCCATGATGCGCGCCACCCGCGTCGGCACCGGGCTGATGAACAACGCCCGCAACGTGTGGTCAACGTCGCGCAGCAACATGCCGGCACCGCGCCCCAGGAAGACCACGTTGTCGCGCAGCGCCACATCGTAGACGACCGTTCGCAGCAACACGCTGTACCGTCGCCGCTCCTGATCCAGCCGTTCGAGCAACCCAGGCTGCCGCTCCAGCAGTTCGGGCGCAGCCTCACTGATACCGCCGTAGGCCTCTGCCTCGTCCAGCAGCGCCTTCTTGTCCAGCAACCGGTAGCCGAGTTTGGTCGCCAGGTCACGGGCAACGTCGCCCCCCCAGGTCCCTTCCTCGCGGGAGACCGACACGATCGCCATGATCTCCTCCTTCTTGTCCCCAGGGGGCGCGACATCAGCGGCGCGCGCCCCGTCAGAGGCAGGTCGTTCGCGCCCGATGGCGGTGGCAGATTCTAGCACGGTCCGGGCAGACGCGCGCCGCGTTTCGGCAGCCAGGAAACCGGCCAATCGCGTCGCCCGGACCGGGCCAGCAGCACGAGCCTACTGCAGTTCGTCCGTCTCCACCTGCCGCACCCGGTTCCGTCGCCGCTGGTCCCGCACGGCCTCGCGGATCAACTCCTTGACCTGCTCCGGATCCTCGACATCGTGCAGCACCACCTCCGGCGTGGTCGCGTCGGTGCCCACCACCGTCACCGTGCCGATGCCGAGCGCCCGCTGCGCCAGACTCTGCTCGTAGGCCACGTCGCGGACGCGCGTCAGTTCCACCTCGTCCGTCGAGCGACTGAGGATGCCCCGCACTATGCGCAGGCGCTCGGTCGTCAGCACCCAGCGGATCGCGTGCGACTCAATCGGGTTCAACAGGCCGTGCGGCGTGCCCTCCCACAGCGTCGTCTCGACGGGCGGGGCCGGTAGGTCAACCGGAGCGGGCGGTGGCATCGGCGCAGGCGGCGGGGCCACGGCGTCGGCCACCAGCGCCCGCCCGCAACGCGCACAGAACCGGTCGTCGTCTTCGTGCTGGCGACCACAGCCCCCACAATACGGCATCTCGCCCCCCCCCTCAGGCTCAGCTACACTCGCGCAGTGCGGCACATGCACGCAGGCATACGGCCATGCCCGCGCCACCACATCGAGACGCTGCCATGACATACTGTCCGGTGCCGCGCACACTGGTACGATTGTACGTCACCACCTGCGTGCCGCTTCGTTCAAACGACAGAACAGCCCCAGTCACTCGTACGCTGCCCGCCGGTGCATCGACCGCCCCCCGCACAGCGTACCCACCAGACTGACCGCCCGCGCGGACCGCTGACGAAGGAACTTCGATGCGTTCTCTGACCTCCTGGCTGCGCCGCGCCGCTGCCCCACTGACCGTGTCCGACGCGAACTTACGCACCACCCAGGCGCGTGGCAGCCGCCACAGCGCCGACCCGGCCCCTGGACGGCCAGCGCGCCTGGTGGCGCTGCTGGTGCTGGCCCTGGCCGTCATCGGCGGGAGCGTCCTGCCGCCCACCGCCCAGGTGAGCGCTCAACAGGACGCCCGCTACTTCTCCGACACAGGCTTCCGCATCGACAATGACAAGGTCTGGGACTACTTCACCAAGCGCGGCGGCAAGAAGACGTTCGGGCTGCCAACGTCACGCACGTTCCAGTTCATGGGCGCGCCGACCCAGTTCTTCCAGCGGCACGTGCTCCAGGTCACGCCGGGCGGTGTGCGGCCCCTCAACCTGCTGGAGCAGGGGTTGATGCCGTACACCACCTTCAGCGGCTCCACCTTCCCCGCCGAGGATACTGGCGTCACCGGCGGGGCCCCCAAGCCGGGCAGCCCCACCTACGGCGCAGATGTTGACACGTACCTGGACTCGTTCGCGCCGAACACCTGGGAGGGCGCGCCGGTCAAGTTTGCTGACACGTTCTCCGGTACCGTCACGCTGGGCGACGCCTTCCCCGACGGCGGCGGCAACGCCGGCCTGCTGATGCTGCTGAACCTGGAAATCTGGGGCTTGCCGACCTCGAAGCCGGCCCGCGACCCGGCCAACGGCAACTTCGTGTACCTGCGGTTCCAGCGCGGCATCATGCACTACGACGCCAACTGCACGTGCACGCAAGGCCTCCTGCTGGCCGACGCGCTCAAGTCAATCATCACCGGCGACAACCTGCCGGACGACCTGGCCGCACAGGCCGCCGAAAGCCCATTGCGCGGCCAGTACAACATGGACATTCATAATGGCCCGTTGCGGACTGGCCTGCCCGGCGGCATCGAACTCGCCAATGCGTTCCGCCCGTCGCTCGACACGGCCGTAGCCGGCACGCCGCCGGCCCTGGAGCCGGCCCGGACGGCCCAGTCTGGCCCCGCGCCCAAGCCGGGCAGCCAATCCGGCAACCAGCCGGCCCCCGCCCCAACGAAGGCACCGTCCGGCCCGCCCTCCGGCGACCCGAAAGTCTTCCTGGCCCGAGAGGCAGAGGCGGGTAAGGGCGCAAACGAGGAATCGAAGCAATCCAAGAACGGGTCAGACAGCCGGATGGTCTGGGCCTCGAACCGCATCGAGCGGGAGCGCACCAACGCCAACTACAACAGCGGCCCGGTCTCCATCGCGTCGAAAGCGATCATCGCGGCCGATGTCGATACCGCCCGAAAGATCCTGGACGAAGAGGCGAAGCTGAACGAGAAGTTCCCTGAAGCGAACGACAAAGTCGGCGGCCTGTTTGACTTCAACGTCGAAGCCGACCAGGATGTCGGTGAGGACGCGAAGGGACGGTCAGCGTGCGTCGCGAAGGGCTGCGACAGCAAAGACGACGACAACCAGATCCACCGGCGGATGGTGTTCCGGGTGGATCGGTACGTCGGGGTGGTGTACACGTTCGGGATGGACTACCCCGAGGGCAACACCCAGGCGTATACACGGCTGTTCGCAGAGCACATGGTCAAGCGGATGCGCGGCGCCCTGTAGCCACTGGCACGACCATGCGTGGCTGGCGCTGGGTGCCGGCCGCACATCGTCGCGCATATGCGCGGACTTCTCCCTGCTAACTCTCAACTATGTCGCGAGCCTGCCGATGATCCCGTAGAGCGTGTCTGCACTTGTGCTTGGGCTTCTTTGCTATGGATCGCGGCCGAGACCGACTTCTCCTCGGGGTTCTGCTCGCGCACCTGCCACTCGGCGGCCTCGTCGCGCTCCTGCACGGCACTGCGGCATCATTGCACACCCTCATTGAGGTGGCAGCGATACCGGCCCTTGCCGTCGTCGCCTATTAGGCTCTCGCTGGCACGCGGGCCTTCCGCTGCGTCGGGGCGGTGCTGTTGATGGGCTGCTCGGGCCTGCTGATCCACCTCGCGGGCGGCCGGACCTCGCCCAGGAGTTGCTTGCTGGTCTCGTCCCTGCAGACCTGCGGGAAGCGAGGATCGTACGGACGGCAGTACACGTCGAGGACATCCTCCATCCGTCAGACAAACTCGCCGCTCTGCTTGGGTGGGATGCACCATTGCGCCTTTAGCCACGGCTTGAGTTCGTGTTTTTTAGCGTTCGACGAATCGTCTCATACGAGACGCCGTCAACTTCGTCGTACAACGCCACCATCCGGCCGGCTAAGGACCTGCAAGGGAATAACCGTTACACCCGGAGGCAGTCTGACTCCTTATGAAAGCGCTCTCTGATGAGACGGTTATCTCCTGACGACTCCTAACAGTCGCAGGCTCCACCCCGCCCTCCCCGTCGGTGGCTCTGAGCAGGCCAGGGTGATCAACTGCGCTTCCTGAGCACCGTCAAGCTTCCGTGGCTTGTGCGACCGCAATGGCCGACGCTTCACCGCAACCGTGAGCCCCTCGGTCGCGAACCGTTTGCGTCCTCGTTCGACGGTTGCCAGACCCACCTCCAGCGTGGTGACGATCTGGCCGTCCTTCCAAGCTGGACCGGCCGGCCCTTCGTCCGCCTTCAGCAGAATTCGCGCGTGGGCGAGATCCTGGGCTGAGTCTCGACCTTGATGAATCTGCTCCCGCAAACTCTCACGCTCCGCATCCGAGAGCACCACCCTGATGCTGTTTCCTCATGATCGGACACCCTCCGATCTCTTATCGTAGCAACCCTCAATACTCATGTGACAGTCTACCAGTAGGCTGTCACATGAGTATTGATGGGTCGCAGCAAGTCATGTCATCCCGACCGACGCGAGCCTGCGAGCGGAGCGGAGGGATCTCGGCAACGGATATCCCGACCGAGAGATCCCTCGATTGCGCTCGCAAGCTCGCTGCACAAATATCGTCACGCTGCGCGCAACGACATCACTTTCAATGACATATTGTCTTTACCGTGAGGTTCAGGTTAGTACATGGTTCTGGCATGCCGAACCGGCACC
>JBBQBU010000063.1:0-17238 GCA_038318015.1 Chloroflexota bacterium
AGTCGCCAGCCTGCTTCAACAGCACGGCCGGCGTGTACAGCGACCGCGCCACCGCGCCGTCCTGGTAGGCGTACCGCTCATACCCCTCGGGATGAATGTAGAAGTCGGCGCGGCCCAGGTACAGCGCCGTCACCAGCGGCGCTTCGGCCAGCACCAGCGCAGTCGGGTTGTTCGGCTGCCAGCCTTTGGCGCGGAGGTCGTCCAGCCAGGTGGGGGCGCGCGACACGGCGCGCGGGCGGGCCGCACTCACAATGTCCGGCCACAGCACCGCCCCAAACGCTGTCAGCGCCAAGCCCGCCGCCAACAGAGTTCACCCCCTCCCCCGCTGGGGGGAGTGGGGGCTAGGGGGTGAGGGATTCTTGGCGCGGATGCCGGTCAGCGCCGCCACGCCCCACGCGCCGAGCGCCGCCGCCAGGGGTAGCACCGCCAACCCATACTGCTGCTCCTGCTTATCCTGAATGACGAACGTCGGCACCAGCAGCGCCACCGTCAGGAGCGCCAGCAGGTAGCCCAGGCCCGGCGGGAGTGGCTGCCCGCCGCCTCGGCACCAGAGCGCACCGGCCACGGCCAGCAGGGCTAGGGGCAGCGCCGTGTCCCAGACCTGCCGCCAGTAGTAACCCAGGCCGCTCAGGCGCAGCGCCGGCGTGAAGTAGTGGCGGAACTCCGAGTCTGCGCCGGCCAGCGTGCCGACCCGCAGCGCCAACCCAAGCACCGCCAGCAGCCCGACCGCCAGGAGCGCGACGATTGCCGCCAGCAGCGTGGTGCGGCCCTGCCACCAGCCGACATCGCGGCGCAGCGCGCGCCCAACGAGGTACAGCCCGAGGCCGGCCGGCCAGATCATCGCCATCTCGTAGGCCAGCATGGTCAGCAGGAAGCCACCCGCCGCCGCCAGTTGCCAGCGCGGCCGATCCTGCACGAAGCCGCGATAGCCCGCGTACGCCGTGAACGTGAACAGTAGCAGGAAGGTCATCGGGGGCCACGCCTGCCGCGACCACGCCACTAGCGGCCCGCAGACGACCACGAACGCCGCAGCAGCCAGTGCCGGGATGGTCCCGCCGCCCGCCCGCGCCAGCAGAAAGACGGCCGGCACCAGCAGCACGCCCGCCACGATGCTGGGCAGCCGCGCCGACCAGTCGTGGACGCCGAACAGGGCCAGACTGGGGGCGGTCGCGTAGATGGTGACGAGGCCGCGTGTGTAGAGGCGGTCGGACGGCAAGATCGGCAGGCCCGTCGCCAGGACGCCCTTCGCGGCCAGCGTCAGGCGCGCCTCGTCGGTCGAGAGGTCGCCGTCACGCCAGTCCAGGCCGTTCAGGCGTACAGCGAGGGCCAGCGCGGCCAGCAGCACGACGGCCACGGCGGGGACAAGGCGAGCAAGCATCCCCCAGACGATGCGGCAGACAGCACCGCCCGCGCCAGCGAAACCGGCCCGACCGGCTCGGTATCTGTAGGGCGACGCTGACAACCAACCTGTCATCCTGAGCCAGCGCCGTGGGGATCCGGTGACGCGGGGAGGCGGCGACACGGGGATCCCGCCGCAGGCGGAGGGGATGTTGCAGCTGCGGCCACAGAAAGCGGCAAAGTCGACAGTTGCGCCGCGCAGCGGCCGTCGTTCGTGCAGTCGAGTGGCCCATGGTGGGAAGGATGGATCTCACGGCTACAATCCTGTCAGCGTGAGATCCTTCCTTCGTCAGGATGCCAGGTACGTTGACGCCTGCACGGACGCCTGCCGCGCCTGTGTGACACCTGACACCTTGTTCGTCGTTTGTCTCCCAGAACCCAGACCCGCGCTAGACGTCGGGGACCGGCTCGGCGGCGGGTGTCCACGACACGACGGCAAGGTAGGACGGTGCCCAATCGAAGGCGTAGCGACCGTCGCGCTCGATCAGGCGAGCGGCGATGCCAGCTTGCAAACGCGCGTCGGCCTCGCTGCCGGGGCGTACCCAGGTCTGGTGCCGCGCCAACGCATGCACCTGTTCGGGATCGTCGAAGGCCGACGGGGGCGTCTCCAGCAAGCGCACCTGCGCCGGCCGGCCGCGCGCCATTAGCAGCGTCACCAATTCACGCACGGCCGGCAACGGCGCGCGCTCGACGCCGTGGACGGCCGGCCACAGGCGATCCAGCGCCCAGGTCGGTCGCCGCCAGAACAAGATCGCCACGCACAGCCGCCGCGCTGAACGCTCCATCGCGTCGAGAAACAGCCCGATCTGCTCCACGTCGTACCCTACATGCGCGATGAACGCCACGTCCGCCTGCACGTCATGGTCAGCGGCGGCGGCGGGCCAGCGCCCTTCGACCACCCGCACGTTTGCGATCTGATGCTCGGCCATGCCCTCGCGCAGCACACCAACCATCCCCGGCGACGGATCGACGGCGATCACCTCACGGACGGTCAGGGCCAGCGGCAGCGCGTACCGCCCGCCGCCTGCCCCGATGTCGAGCCACGTCTCGTCTGGGCGGGCCAGCGCGCGCAACGCATCAAGCGACGGGTCGTCGGTGCGGTGCGGATCGACACGGAACCGGTTGGCGACCGGCGCGTAATGGTCCTGGCTGCGCTGCTCGGCGAAGCGGTCCACCTGCTCGGCGTTGGCACGGACCCGCCGTGCCCAGGACTGGAGCAAGGCATCAACGTCCGGACGGAATGGGTCGCCGCTGGCATCGAAACGGCCGTCAGGCAATAGTTCAGGCATGGGAGCCACCCTCTTTTCGCTGGGTGCTGGGTGCTCCTGGTGGTGTACCACGCCCGTGCGGGGCCGCGCCGGCGTCATGGTACGATCCTCCTCCGCGCAGCAGCACCGGGCAGTGCTCGGGCACCGGGCGGCCACGACACGGGCGGATAGGCGGGAAGACGATGCCAGCTAGGCAGCAGGTCGGGACGATTGGCGCGCTGTACCGGTTCCCGGTGAAGTCGATGGGTGGCGAGTCGCTGCAACAGGTGGCGCTCACCTGGCACGGCCTCGACGCCGATCGGGGCTATGCGTTCGTGCAGAGCGGCACGTTGGTGCGCTTCCCCTGGCTGACGGCGCGCGACGTGCCCGATATGGTCCGCTACACCGCGCGCCTCGTGGACCCGACCAACACGCGCAAGTCGGACGTGCGGGTGCAGACGCCGCGCGGCGAGGACCTGGCGGTGGACGACCCGACGCTGCGCGCAACCCTGGAAGAGGCGCATGGCTCGCCGCTCCACCTGATGCGGATGGGGCGCGGCGCCCACGACGCCTCCCCCATGTCGGTGATCGGACTGGGGACGATCCGGGAGATCGGCCAGCGCATCGGCCTGCCGCTGGATATCCGCCGGTTCCGCGCGAACATCTACCTGGAGCCGACCGGCGGCGAGCCGTTCGTCGAGGATGCGTGGGCGGGCCGCCTGCTGGTCTTCGGGGAGGGCGACGGCGCCGCGCGGCTCCGGCTGGTACGGCGGGACCACCGCTGCATGATCGTCAACCTGGACCCTGAACTTGGCGTGCAGGCGCCGTCCATCCTTCGCGAGATCGCGCAGGCACGAGACAACTGCCTCGGGCTGTACGCATCGGTCGAGGCGCAAGGGCCGCTTGAGGTCGGTGCGCCGGCGTATCTCATGGACTGACGGGGCCACCTGATGAACGCCAGTGGGCACGCAGCATGATCGACGCGTAGCCCTTCGACTTCTTCGGCACGCTGGTCGGCTACTCCCCCAGGCGGGCGGAGCAGGGGTACCACGCCACGCACGCGCTGTTGCTCCAGCTCGACATCGTGCTCAGCTACGACGAGTTCTTGCTGCACTGGGTGGCGGTGTCGGAGACGTTAGACGGCTGGTCGCGACAGACCGGGCGCGAGTTCTCCATGCAGCAGGTGGCGGTGCCGATTCTGGCCGAAGTCTGCCCGCGCCCGTACCCGCGCGGACTGCCCACCGAATTGTGGCAGTCATACGTGGCCGAGTGGGGCGCGGCGGTTCAGTATCTGCCGGGTGCCCGTGAGATGGTGGCCGACCTGGCTGGCCGCCTGCGCGTCGGCGTGGTCACGAACACCCACGCGACAATGCTGGTGCAGGAGCACCTGACCAGGAGCGGCATCGCGCCGCACCTGGGGGTCGTCGTGACCTCGGTGGACCACGGCCGGCCGAAGCCGCACCCGAGCATCTTCGCGGCTGCGCTCGAACGGCTGGGCTGCGACGCGGCGACCACGTTGTTCGTCGGCGATTCGTTGGTGGCCGACTACCCGGGGGCCAGAGGAGCGGGCCTGCCGGCGCTACTGATCGACCCGAGCGGCGCGGCACCGATCCCTGCGGCTGACCGCATCGCGTCAGTCCTCGACGTGCGGGCGCACCGCGGACTGCCCGGTTGATCTGCCCAGACCGCAATTTTTGCCCCGCACCGCGCGCCTGCTCCGGAGTCTGCCCGAAAATTCCATGAATGGGCACACCAGATTGTAGACGCCGCTTCAGGGACGGTGTATTCTGAGGATGTCACTGATGACGGCCTCGCGAGAGGCAGTCGGCTGGAGCGCCAGACCTACCCGCAAGGGACACGGCGCAACAGTTGAGGGTAACCTGGGATGTTGGTCCATCCCGTTGCCTGTGTGATGAAGACAGCCTGGGGGGCGCAAGCTTTCCAGGCTGTTTTGTTGTCCGCCATCTGACGTGTGCGCCGCTGCACTGCGGTCCGTGCCCCACGACATGCCGCAGGGCACGGACGACACAGCGTGTCAGCCGGTGGCGATTGGCAGGTCGGGGCGGCTGCCCCACTCTTCCCACGAGCCGTCGTACACCTCGACGTTCTCGTAGCCGAGCATCTTCAGCACCAGCGCCGTGTGCGCCGCCCGCACTGCTCCCTGGCAGTAGGTGATGGCTCGCCGATCCGGCGTCACGCCGGCCGCTGCCAGCAGTGCGCGGATCTCCTGCGGCGACTTGAACGTGCGGTCCGTGTCCCAGTGCAACAGGTCTTGCCAGAACACCCGCACCGATCCCGGTACGCGGCCGCCGCGCACCGCGCGCACTTCCTCGCCGGTGTACTCGGTCAGGCGGCGCACATCCACCACCACGGCGTTCGTGTCGTTGGCCGCGCTCAGGACATGCTCGGCGGTGACGAGCACGTCGGCCGGCCCGGCCAGCGGCGTGAACGTCACTGTGCGCGCCTCGGCCGGGGCCGTCGAGATCGGGCGGCCTTCCTGCTGCCACTTCGTCAGGCCGCCCTCAAGGATGCGAAAGCCGGCCTCGTGGCCGTGTACGAGCATCGCCAGCCAGACGCGGGCCGCATGGTGGCCGCCCTCTTCGTCGTAGGCCACCAGCAGCGTATCGTCGCCGACGCCGTGGGCCTCCATGACGCGCTTCATCTGCTCGGACCGCGCCATCTTGAAGGCGATGGGGTTCTCCTTCGTGGCAAGCTCGGTGCCCCAGTTGATGAAATCGGCCCCGGGAATGTGCCCCTGGTTGTAGGCGTCGATGCCCAGCCGGCCGTCGAAATACATGCGGCAGTCCAGAATCCGGATCTTCGGATCGTCCAGATGCTCGCCCAGCCAATCCGTGCTGACAAGGTAGCTGTCGCGATCGGCCCAGCCGCCGGCGCTCGCGTCACTCATGGTAGGAGGCCTCCTTTGCCCTGCGTCCTGGTGTGGGCCACCGACGACAGCCGGACGCCAGGGCACCCGGAAACTGTATCGTTGCGCCCCCGGTGCGGCAACCACCAGTCCAGGCCTCTCAGGAAAGGGACAGAAATGGCGACCGGCCGGTTCAGGCTGGCTTACGATAGTTGAGGTTGCCAAGTGTGCCGTGCGTACGGCCCGCCGTGTGCGCTGCGACAGCTCATTGGCTGGCACCGCATGTCAGCTATCGCGTCCACCATCCAGGGAGCTTCTACCATGCACGACAACCACGCCGCGCACCCTGACCAGCGCCAGACCTCGGCGCATGGGACGCCCGGATCGTCCCCGCGCATTACCAGGCGCGCCGCGCTCAACACCTGGGTCGCCGGCACGGCTTCGTTGTTGTTGCTGGCGGCCTGCGGCGGCTCGTCAGGCAACGGCGAGACGATGAGTCAGGCCGCCGCCACCGCCGCCGCGAAGATCGCGCAGGCCGGGCCGCTCGGGACCGGTCCGATGGGCACTGGTCCGATGGGCACTGGTCCGATGGGTGCTGCGCCGGCAGCGGCCGGGCAACCGGCAGCCAGTCACGGTGCGACCGGGCAAACGCCTACCGGGCAGGCTCAGGCGGGCGGTGCCGCGCAACAGGCCTTGCCGTCCTGCGTCCTCACCCCGCAACAGACGGAAGGCCCGTACTTCGTTGACGAGCGCCTCAACCGCTCGGACATCCGGCCCGATCCGGTGACCGGCGCAGTCAGTGCGGGCGTGCCGCTCAAGCTCAGCCTGCAAGTGACACAGGTCGCGGGCAGCGCCTGCACCCCCATGTCGGGGATCTACGTCGATCTCTGGCAGTGCGACGCCCAGGGCGTCTACTCCGACGTGAACGACCGCAACACGGGTTCGACGGCCGGCGGCAGCAAGTTCCTGCGCGGCTACCAGCAGACCGACGCCGAGGGAAGGGTCGCGTTCACGACCATCTACCCCGGCTGGTACAGCGGGCGCGCCGTTCACATCCACTTCAAGGTCCGGACCGCGCTCGACGGCACCACCCGCGAGCAGATCTCGCAGTTCTATTTTGACGACGCGCTCACGGATCAGGTCCATGCGTTGCCGCCCTACGCCAGCAAGGGCCAGGGCCGCATGCGGAACGACCGCGACGGCATCTACCGGAACGGCGGCCCCGCCCTGACCGTGCCCGTGGTGCAGGACGGCGAGGGGTACGCCGGCACCTACAACATCGGCGTGCAGCTCGCCTGACGCCGTCGCAAGCCGAGCAGAGGGGGCACCCTCCATGCGGAGGGTGCCCCTTCGTTGTGCCCTGACGCGTGCGCGATGCTGGTTGGTTAGCGCTTGTCGAGCGGCACGAACTTGAGGCCGCGCGGCCCGATGTACTCGGACTGCGGGCGGATCAGCCGACCACCGTCCTGGTGCTCCATGATGTGGGCGGTCCAGCCGACGGTGCGGCCGATGCCGAACGCCGGCGAGAACAGGTCCGGCGTCAGGCCGACATCGCGCAGGAGCAGCGCGGTGTAGAACTCGACGTTGGTGTTGAGGTCGCGGCCGGGCTTGGCCTCTTCGAGGACGTTGACGGCGACGCGCTCAACCTCACGGGCGAGGTCCAGTGAGCCTTGCTCCCCGGTCTCTTCGGCCAGCAGCCAGGCGGCCTTGTACAGCACTTCGGCGCGCGGGTCGCGCACCTTGTAGATGCGGTGCCCGAAGCCCATGATGCGCTTGCCCTGGGAGATCGCGCCCTTCATCCAGGCCTCGGCACGGTCTGGGGTGCCGATCTCCTCGATCATGTCGAGGGCCGGTCCTGGCGCGCCGCCGTGCAGCGGCCCCTTGAGCGCGCCGATGCCGCCGACGACGGCGGACACCATGTCTGACGCGGTGGAGGCGATGACGCGCGCGGTGAAGGTGGAGGCGTTCATGCCGTGGTCGGTCACGGTCACGAAGTACGTCTCCAGGCCGCGCACGTGGGCCGGGTTCGGCTCCTCGCCAGTCATCTGGAAGAGCAGGTTCGCGGTAATGCCGAGGTCCGCGCGCGGCTCGACGGGCTGGCCGCCGCTGCGGAGCCGCTGGTAGGTGCCGACGATGACGGGCACCCGCGCGACGAGCATCTCGGCGCGCACCTGGTTGACTTCGCGCGAGTTGTCGCCGGGGGCCGGGTCGTCGGCGGTCAGCGACGCGACGGCAAAGCGCAGGGCGTCCATCGGGAGCATCCGCTTGGCGGACACTTGGAGGGCGACACGGGCTTCCTCTGGCAAACGCCGGTAGCTCACGAGCCTGCGATGCAGGTCGTCAAGCTCGGTCTTATTCGGCAGTGTGCCGTGCCACAGCAGGAACGCGGCCTCTTCGAGGGTGATCTGACTGGCGATCTCCTCGATGTCGTAGCCGCGAATCGTCAGGACGCCCTTCTGCCCGTCAACCTCGCTGAGGGGGGTCCGGGCGGCGACGATGCCTTCGAGGCCGCTGGTTGCGGGATCTGGCGCCGGCTTCCCGCCTACTGCCGATCCGGTGGTCATAGCGTTGTTCTCCAGTCGTACACGTCGTTGTGTCTCGTTCTGTCTGTCTGTCGTGTGCGGGATGTGTCACGGTTCCGAACCACGATGCGCTAACCGTGATGCCCGGCGCAGGCCGGGCGACACGGGACCGGCCGCCGCGGCGCGCCGGCGCTCTCTCCTGAACCGTGGGCGGACACTCGGGTCTGGGTGTGCGTCGCAATGCCCCAAAGGTAGCAGATTGGGCGGCAATGAGCAGCCTCTTCCGGCAGAGCGTCGCAGAGGGCGTTGCACACTCCACGCCGTATGATCCCGGCGCCTGCACGATCCGGTTGGCTTGCGAACACTCTTTGTGTGTGTCTGTCGATCGGCTGCGACTTCGGTGCCGTGTATCGTGGGAGACGGTCAGGGTACTGGTGGGTCATTGCGGGGGGCTGGCGCAGCGGCTGGCTCCGGTGACGGGTAGCCCGAGGACCGCATGTTGATAGGTGTGGGGGTGCGAAGATGCCGGACCTACGTGCATACGCCCGTGAGGCTGCAACCCGGGCAGGCTGCGACCCAGATATGTTCGTCCGTCAGATTCAGCAAGAATCTGGCTTCAATCCGGATGCGTTCAATGCCGGCAGCGGCGCGACGGGCATTGCACAGATCGTCAGGCGGTGGCATCCGGATGTTGACCCGACCGATCCGATTGCCAGCCTGGACTACGCCGCTACCTGGTTGGTGAAACTACACGGCCACTACGGGACGTACCGGAAGGCGCTGGCGGCCTACAACTGGGGGCCGGGCAACCTAGCCGACTGGGACGGCCAGCGCGACACGCTGCCGGCCGAAACCCGCCTCTACCTTGATGTCATCCTCGGGGACGGGTGGCCGGAGCCGCCCGCCATCGGCGCCGCGCGGACCAGCCTGGGAAACCAGGAGGTGCGCCCCAACACCGGGGCGACGAACGACCGTGGCGCAGCCAGCGCCGACGCCATGCTTCACCTGCAAGTGGCGCGCGTCGCTCCGGACGCCCTCAACATGCGCGCCGAGCCGAGCCTGACCGCGCCTGCCGTCACCCAGTTTCCTGAGGGGACGCTGCTGCGACCGCTCGGGCCGGCGCGCGTGGCCGACGAGGTGACGTGGATCCAGGTGCGGGCGGCCGGTGGCGCACAGGGCTGGATGTCCGCAAAATTCCTGGACATCGTGGCGGCGGTGTCGGCTGATGCCGCGCCAGCACCCGGCCCGGCCCGGGTGCAGGTGCCGCGCCCAGCGCAGTACCGCCTGACCGATTCCGATGTGCGGCTGCGCGAGCGGCCCGGCACCGGAGCTGGCGCAACGGTCCTGGCGACCTTAAACGCCGGCACGGTCGTCGATGACGACGGCGCGGATACCGCCGAGGCGGGAGGGCACACCTGGCGGCGCGTGCGAACCGGCGGCAAGACCGGCTGGGTCGCAACGCAGTTCCTGGCGGCCGTCGCGGGGATGCAGGGCGCACCCGGCCCGGCCCCGGTCCAGCTACCGCGCCCCCCGCGCTACCGCCTGACTGACTCTGGCGTGCGGCTACGCGAGCGGCCCGGCACCGGCGCAGAGGTCGCGGTTCTCACTACCCTGAACTCGGGCACCGTGGTGGACGATGACGGCGCCGATACCGTGAATGCGGACGGCCACGTCTGGCGGCGGGTGCGTGTGGGCGGGCGGACCGGCTGGGTGGCAACGCAGTTCCTGGAGGCGGGCGGCGGCGAGCAGAACGAACACGGGCCAGAGATGCTGCGCGGCATGAGCATCATGTTCAATGCCAATGCGGCGACCGAGATCCAGTTGCAGCCGTGGACCTGCGCCATTCGTTCCACCATGTGGCTGCTCAAGTCGATTGGCAAGCCGGTGTCGCCGGAAGAGGCGCAGGATACGATGGTTCCGCGCTACTGCAACAGCGAACACGGGTTGCTGGACGCGTCCGGGGCTGGCATCGTCGAGGTGCTGCGCAATTCCTGGGGCGTGAACGCCTTCAACCGGGGCACCGTGTCGTTCGACGACGTGGTAGGCTGGGCTGGACGGTTCCCGGTGGCGATTGGCGGGCGCAACTGGGGTGGCCCGAGCTTCGGCCATTGGTCGGCGGTGCGGGGCGTCAACGACGCGGGCGAGATCGTCCTCGCAAACCCGGCCGGCAACGGCCCGCGCTTCGGGCAGCAGACGCTGAACCGCGACCAGTGGGAACGGATGGGCAGCTTTTCCGCTGTTGTCGTTCCCGTCGAATAACGGACGCAGGACGTGCGAGCAGGGGACCGCACGGATGCTGGGACGATAGCGCCGACGATAGGCTGACCGGGGGCCGACACCGGACACAGGAGGGGGTGCGCGATGGTCGTGCGAGCGGGCGACAGCCCGGAGATCGCCGAACTGGAACTCTGGCTGGAGTGCCGTGCCTTTGCGACCTACCTCCTGACCATGCGCTTCGAGCGGCCCGACGACGATGTCATCAACGACCCGCTTGAGGGGCGCGAGGTCGTCGTCACGGTCGACTTCCCGGCCCTGGCGGCGAAGGCGCTCGACCCGGCCGCCTACGGGCGCTTCCTCGCAGAGAGCCTGTTCGCCAGCGAGATGGTGCGGCAGGGTTTCCGCGCCTGCCGCACCGAAGCGCGCAGCAACGGCTGGCTGATCCGATTGCGGCTGGCGATTGGGGCCAGCGCGCCAGAGTTGCACGAACTCCGCTGGGAGACGCTTCGCGACCCGGAGCACCCGGACTCGCCGTTGCTGACGGACCAGACGTTGCTGTTCTCGCGCTTCCTCCACAGTGGCAACGACCGGCGCATCCGTCCCGGCTCCAAGCGGGGTAGGCGGCGGGTGCTGGTGGCCGTCGCCAATCCGACGGGCCTGCCGCCAACGATGGCGGCTATTGACGTACCGGCCGAGATCGCGCGGGCCAGGCACAGCCTGGAGCCGCTGGGGTTCCAGGTGGAAGTGCTGTCGCGCGGCGCGGACGGCAGCAGCCCGGTCACGCTGGATGCGCTGGCCGAACGCCTGGGCAACGACACCGACGTGCTGTATCTGGTGGCGCACGGTAGCCGGAAGATGCCGAGCCGTGAGCCGTGGGTGGCGCTGGAGAACCAGGAAGGGACGCTGAAGCCCGTCACGGCGTCGGAACTGGCGGGGCGGCTGCGACAGGTGACGGAACTGCCGCTGCTGGCGATGCTGGTCACCTGCCAGAGCGCGGGCGGAGGTGGGCCGGCACCCGCACCCCGGCCGGCCGACAACGGCCAGCCGGCAGCAGACAGCCTGCCTGCGGCACCAGCAACCGCCACCGGTGAGGCGTTGGCCGCGCTTGCGCCGCGGCTGGTTGAAGCGGGCATTCCGGCCGTCATCGGCATGCAGGGAAACCTGTCGATGCGAACGGCGAGCCGCCTGCTGCCGGCGTTCTTCGCGGAACTGGGCGCGTGCAACGGCATGATTGACCGGGCGATGACGGCAGCCCGCGCACTGGTGCAGGCCGAGCCGGACAGCTGGATGCCGGTGCTGTACTTGCGCCTCAAGAGCGCCTGCCTCTGGTACGAGCCGGGCCTGCAAACCGCCGGCTCGGCGGCTGCGCCGTGGGCCTCGCTGATCCGCAACGTGCGGCGCGGCAACTGCGTCGCCATCCTCGGGCCGGAACTGTCGGAGCGGCTGCTCGGATCGCGCCGAGAGATTGCGCGGCGTTGGGCCGAGGAACACGCGGTGCCGCTGGTGTTGCAGGACCGCGATGACCTGGCCCAGGTGGCGCAGTACCTGGCCGTCGTCGAAGGGTCGTCATTCCCGGCCAACACGCTGGTGGACCACATCCACAACGAACTGCGTCGCCGGTACGCGAACGCCGACCCGAAAATGCTCCGCGCCGACATCAGCCGCCTCATCGAGACGGCCGGCGCGCGCCTGCGTGCGAGCGACCCGCTGGACCCGCACAGTATCCTGGCCGGCTTGCCGCTGAAAGTCTACATCACGGCAAGCCCCGGCTCGATGTTGACCGACGCCCTGCGCGAGGCTGGCCGCGACCCACAACTCGTCGTGGCCCCCTGGCACAATCGCGTCGAGCAGGAGCCGTTGCCCGACGAGTACGAGCCGTCCGAGCAGCAGCCCCTAGTGTACCACGCGCTCGGCCGCTTCGAAGACCCGCAGTCCCTCGTCATCACCGAAGACGACTTCTTTGAGTATCTGATCGGCATTACTGCGCGGCGCTTCGATATCCCAGAGCCGATCAACAGCGCGACCGCGCAGAGTGCCCTGCTCTTCCTGGGGTTCTCGCCGGAGGACTGGACGTTCCGGGCGCTGTTCAGCACCATCATGAGCCAGGAGGGGCGGGCGGCCCTGAACGGCTTCGACCACGTGGCGGTGCAGGTCAGCCCAGATGAGCGCCGGCCGGACAACCCGCGCGGCCTGCGGCACTACCTGGAAACGTACTTCCGCAACCGGGTCTTTCAGGGTCGCTTCTCGGTGTACTGGGGCCGCGCCGACGACTTCCTGGGGGAGTTGCTGGACCGGTCGCCGGAGCTTCGGGAGCGCGTGCTTGGGCCGCCAGCCCCGGACGAGCCGATCACGCCGATGGCAGAGGATTCGGCGGCCCGGGCCGTTCCATCTGCACCGTCTGGGACACCTGCGACCGGCGTGCCGGCTGGCAGCGGCGTCTGAACAGATTGGGTACCGGTGAGCACGAGCCATGACTGTCTCAGCCGCACCGCCTGAATCGCCGTACGTCGGGCCGCGTCCGATCCCCGCGAATCGGACGCTGTACGGCCGCGACTACGAGGTACGCCGCCTGCTGAACACGCTGATCCCTGAGCGGATCGTGCTGCTGTACTCGCCGTCTGGGGCCGGCAAAACCTCGCTGATCCAGGCGGCGCTGGTGCCGGCCCTCCGCGAGCGTGACCTGCTGGTGCGTCGGCCCATCCGGGTGAACCTGGACCCCGGCTTGCTGCCGGAACTCGGAGCGGAGAGCCGGCCGGTCAACCGGTACGTGCTCAGCACGCTGCTGTCGCTCGACGAAGAGTTGCCGGATGGGCAGCGGCGCACGCCCGACGAGTTGGCCCAACTGGACCTTGTGACGTACCTGGAGCAGACCGCGCCAGTAGGCGAGCAGCGCCGGCCGGAGGTGCTCATCTTCGACCAGTTCGAGGAGATCATCACGCTCGACCCGGTTGACCTCGCGGCGAAGGAGGAGTTCTTTCGGCAGCTTGGGGCGGCCCTGCAAGACCCGTGGCGCTGGGCGCTCTTCGCCATGCGCGAGGACTATATCGCGGCGCTGGACCCGTACGTGCCGCTGCTGCCGACCCGCTTGCGCGCCCGGTTTCGCCTGGACTTGCTGGCCGAGCGCGCCGCTCGCCAGGCGATCCAGCAGCCGGCCGCCGACGCCGGCTACACCATCACCGACGATGCCGTGGACAAGCTGGTCGGTGATCTGCTGGAGGTCCGCCTGGCCCAACCGGGCGGCGGCCCGCCCATCGCGGCGCGCGGCCACTACGTGGAGCCGGTCCAGTTGCAGGTGGTCTGCCTGCGGATCTGGAATCAGCTTGCGCCCGGCACCCGCACCATCGACCTGTCGGCGATTGAGCAGTGGGGTAACGTCGATACGGCGCTCGGCGACTACTACACCGACAGCATCCAGAAGATCGCGCGGGAAACCGTCACGCCCGAGCGCCGAATCCGGGACTGGATCGAGGAGCAACTGACCACGCCCGACGGGATGCGCTTCCAGGTGGTGGAAGGGGCCGGGCAAACCGAAGGGCTACCGAACGTGGTGCTGACTGCCCTGGAGCACGCGCATCTGGTTCGGCGCGAGCACCACCGGGGCATTCGCTGGTACGAGCTGACGCATGACCGACTGGTGCGCGCCGCCCGCGAGAGCAACGCGGCGTGGCGCGAGGAGAACCTGACCCTCCTGGAGCGCGAGGCCGCCGTCTGGAACCAGCACGGGCGGCTCGACCACCTGCTTGTCCGCGGGGCCGCACTCGGAGAGATGGAGCGGCTGGCCGTCGAGAATCCGGAGATCGTCCGGGAGGTTGAACGGGCGTTCCTCATAGAGTGCCGCCAGCAGCGCGACGCGGAAGCCCGCAAGACCGAACTCGAAGAGACGCTCCGCCAACTGCACGAGGCCGAGCGCCAGCAGGAAGCCGCCCACCTGCGCGAGGAACTGGCTGCCGCCGACGTTGCGCGGGCGCAGTCGCAGGCGGCCCAGGCGGCAGCGGAAGCGCTCCAGGCCGAAATCGAGACGAACCGGGTGCGCCTGAAGTTTCGGCTGATCCTCGCCCTGGTCCTGGTGGCTATCGGCGGCGCGGCGGTGGCGCTGACCCTGGGCGGGTTCACCTTCTACTTCCGGGGCGAGAGCGAGGACCGGGAACGGGTGGGGACGGCGCGGCTACTGGCAACCCAGGTGGAGCCGCAGTTGCACCGCTACGACCTGGCGATGCTGCTGGCAGTCCAGGCCCACCGCCTCGACGACAGCCCGCAGACACGCGGCAGCCTGCTCACGGCGGTGGCCGACAATCCCCGACTGGTGCAGTATCTCCGTGGGCATTGGGGCACCGTCGCCAGCGTGGCCTTCAGCCCGGACGGGCGGTACATTGCCACCGGCAGCCCGGTCGGCGAGGACGGTGCCCAGACGGCCGGCGAGGTCATCGTGTGGGACGCGCGCGAGGGCCATCCGGTCGGCGTGCGCCTCCTGGGCCACGAGCGCGGCCTGTCGTTCAGTCCTGACGGGCGGCTGTTGGCGTCCGGGCGCGTGGACGGCAGCATCAGCCTGTGGGATATCACCGAGACGCCCGCTCGTGGCACCGTGACCCTGGCCGGCGCGCACAGTCGGCCGGTGAAGGCCGTCGCCTTCGCCGCCGATGGCCGCCTGCTGGCATCGGCGAGCATGGACGGCTCGGTGGCCGTCTGGGACATCAGCCGGCCGGAGCAGCCCCGAGTCCGCTATGAGGTGGACAGCGCCACCGGGCGGGAGAAGCGGCCGGAAGCGTGGGGCGTGGCGATTAACTCGGCGACCGGACTGGTGGCGACTGGTACCGAGGACGGGCAGGTCGTCGTCTGGAATCTGGCGACCGGGCGCCGGCAACATCTGTTCCGCCCGAACGGCGATTGGGAACGCGCGGTAGCGTTCACGCCCACGGGGGATCGCATCCTGGCGGCGGGGGTGGGCGGCGTCGTTCGGAGTTGGGACACCCAGTCGGGGACGCTCGTCAGCGAACTGCCTACCGAAAGCCGCAACACCGTCATGTCGCTGGCCGTCAGCCCGGACGGCCAGCGGCTGGCGGCGGCCGGCGTGGACGGACGGACGACGGTCTGGGATCTGGCACCAAGCCCGAGCATCCGCCGGTCGTCTCCGGCGACGGTTGCCGCCGCTGACCAACTGTTGCGAGCGGGGCTGATCGGCCCGGTGCGGCTCCCGCCCTTGTTGGCGCACACCAACTGGGCTTGGAGCGTCGCGTTCGGCCCGGACAGTCGGACGCTCGTGACCGGCAGCCTCGACCGGACGGCCATCGTCTGGAATCTGGATGCCCGCTGGGGCAGGCCGATCTCGCGGGAGGGGCCGCCGCTCTATCGCGTCGCCATCGACCCGAGCAACACGGTCGTCGCGGCGGCCGGCGAGGAAGGCGTTATCCGCGTCTGGACCATAGATGACGGCCGGCTGATGGCCGAACTGCGCGGAGGGCACCAGGGGCAGGTGCGCTCGCTCGTGTTCAGCCCAGACGGGACGACGCTCGTGTCGGGCGGCAACGACCGCGCCGTCGTGTTCTGGGACTGGCGCAACACCGCGCAGCCGGTCCGCTCCCGGCGCTCCGAGCACCTCGGCAACGTCATCGGTCTGGCCCTCAGCCAGGATGGCGGAACGCTGGCATCGGTGAGCTGCGGGGAAACGTGTAACGACAGCCAGGTGCTCATCTGGGACGCGACGAGCGAGACGGTGCAGCGGCAACTTGGCGTGCGTGACCTGGCCGGTCCGACCAGCCTGGCGCTCAGCCCGGACGGGCGGAAGGTGGTTGTTGGCCTCGGCTTCGCGCGCATCAGCCTGTGGAAACTCGATGGCGACCCCGCTGGCTCGGCTCCTCCTGGCGGGCCGACTGCCGATCTCGTCGGCCGGGGCGGCCACAACGGCGAGGTGCGCGGGTTGGCGTTCAGTGCGGACGGTGACACGCTGGCCTCGTCCAGCACGGACGGCCGCGTGATTCTCTGGGACGTGGCGACGCGCATGCCGCTGTCCGAATCGCTAGTAGGGACCGGGCGCACCGTCTGGGACGTGACCTACCAGCCGGATGGGATGCTGCTGGCGATTGCGAATGGTGACGGCACCGTCAGCCTGCGCGACGCCCAGAGTGCTGACCGCATCGGGCCGTTCCTGCGTGACCACGGTGACGGCGCGCGGAGCGTGGCGTTCAGCCCAGACGGTGCCGTGCTGGCGTCCACCGGGCTGGATGGCCGCGTGATCCTCTGGGACACCAGCTCGGATGCCTGGGAAGCGCGAGTCTGCCGCGTCGCCAACCGGAACCTGTCGCCGTCCGAGTGGCGCAAGTACCTGGGAGAGCGGGCGTACCAGAAGACCTGCCCGGACCTGCCAGATGGCGAAGACCCCCCGAGCGACGCGAACGACTGACCGCACAGGGACCGTGAGACTGGGAGGAGACGATGCCGATTGAGACGGTGCCAGGTACCGAACTGACCTATCATCTGATCGCGTTCGACGCGGACGGCATTGAGCGCATCGACGATCCGGACGCCCCGCCCGACGCCGTTGGCCGGCTGAGTGTCGGCACGGCCCGCATCATCACCGACGAGCCGATCACCGACGTGTTCCTGATGAGCCACGGCTGGCGCGGCGACATCCCGGCGGCACGCGGCCAGTACCAACGGTGGATCGGGGCGATGGCCGCCTGCACCGACGACATCGCGCAGCTACGGGCGGCCCGGCCGGGGTTCCGACCGCTGCTGGTCGGGCTGCACTGGCCCAGCGAGCCGTGGGGTGACGAGGCGCTCGGCGACGGCGGCGGCGTGTCGTTCGACGGCGCGGCCCCCTCGGCTGACGCGCTGATCGACGACGCGGCTGCCCGTACCGCCGATACACCGGCCGCTCGCGCGGCGCTCCGCGTCATCTTCCAGGCGGCCTTTGAAGACCCGTCGCCGCCGACGCTGCCGCCTGACGTGCAAGAAGCCTACGCCACACTCAACCGCGAAACCGGCCTCGGGG
>JBBQBU010000064.1:0-17111 GCA_038318015.1 Chloroflexota bacterium
GGTGACGCCGGTCAACGATGCCCCAGTTGCCCAGGCCGATCAGTACACCGTCACTGCGGGGACGACGCTCCAGGTGACGGGCCCCGGCGTGCTCGCAAACGACACCGATCCAGACGCTGGTACCACGCTCCAGGCTCAGATGGTCCGAAACCCCGGGCATGGGACAATGTCGCTGACGCCGAACGGCGCGTTCAGCTACCTCCCGTACTCCAGATTTGCCGGTACCGACAGCTTCGACTACCAGGCATCGGACGGGACGGCGGTCAGCGTCACGACGACGGTCACGCTGACGGTCGCGCCAACAGCCTGTGTGCCACGACCAGCGATTCGAACTGTGCCCTCGGCTGATGGGAGCGCGCTCACCGTCACTATCGAAGCGACGCCGCTGAACACCTCGGCCAACAACCTCTTACGCGAGTTGCGGTTTGGGACGTTTCAGAACGCGCGAGTCACCTTGAATGGCCAGAACGTAGCCGATGGATCGACCTACACCGTGCCGAGCGGCATCGTTCAGGTCGCGTTTACCGTGCGGCGTACCACCGCTGGCGCACCGACGACAGTGCCATTCACGGTGGTGGACGGCTGCGGAAACTGGCCAACGTTCGTTGGAGGTGGTGTGAACGCCGGCTTTTGATGCGGTGGCAGGCATGCGCACCTGCTCAGTGGTTGCCGCCCAGCGCCGCCAGCAACGCGGCCAGCCGATACGGCTTCGGCAACAGGCCGTCGCCGCCGCGCGCCACCACTTCAGACGGGTCGATCTGCGCGCCCCAGCCGGTGCTCAGCACGAAGCGGCTGTGCGGCGAGATCGCGCGCACAGCCGCCAGGAGTCCCCAGCCGTCCATACCGTCACCCAGGCCCAGGTCGGACAGGATGACATCGAACGGCTGGGGGGCAGCCTGAATAATCGCCAGTGCCTCTTCGCCGGACGCGGCGAAGGTGAGGTCATAGCCGTGCGGCGTCAACATCATGGCGATCATGCGGGTGATGGCCGGCTCGTCGTCCACGGCCAGGATGCGGAGGCCCGTGGCTGGCAATTGCGGCGGGCGCAGTTGGACTGGAGCCGCCGCAACTGCGCCAGCCGCAATCATCAGCGAGACCGTGGTGCCACGGCCGGACGGCGAGGTGACGGAGATGGTGCCTGCATGTCGTTCCACAATGCTATAGACGATGGCAAGACCCAGACCAGTTCCACGTTTTCCCTTCGTCGTGAAGAATGGCTCGAAGATGTGGCCCAACGCCTCTTCTGGAATACCAACGCCGGAATCCGTCACGGTCGCAACCACCCGGCCGTCCTCGGCGCGTGCCGCCAGCCGGATCGTTCCGCCGTCAGGCATCGCGTCCACGGCGTTGTAGACAAGGTTCGAGAACGCTTCGCGGAGAGCGGCCGGCCATCCCCGCACAGTCGTGTCGCCGTCCACGTCAACGACTATCGACAGCGCACGGGATGGCGGCGCGTCAGCGTCTTGCCAGCGACCTTCGGTGAGCGTCGCCACCTCATGAAGCAGTTCACCGATATCGACCAGTTCGGGCGGGCCGTCCTGGGCCGGGTGCGCGAACGCCAGCAGCCGATTGACCGACCGGGAGCCGTCCATTGCCGCCCGTGTCACCACATCCAGGGCTTCGTGTGCGGCCGGCAGGTCGGGCTGTGCGCCGGCCAACGACCGGGACGCGATGTCTGCGTAGCCGGCAACGAGGCCCAGGTACTGGTTCAAATCGTGTGCGACGCCGCTGGCCATCTGGCCGAGCGCGCGTAGCTTCTCGCCCTCGGCTTCGCGGAGGCGGCGGTTCCGGTCCTCGGTCGTCTCGCGCCCAAGCCAGACGAGGCCGGTAATCCCGCCCGCCTCATCCCGCAGCGGCCCGGCAGTGATCCAGGCCCAGCATTCGCGCCCGACGGCGGTGATGATCCGGTACTCGGCGTGGACGGTCTCGCCGGCCAGCGCCCGCGCGAACGGCCGATCCGCCGGCTTGGTGAGCCGGCCCTGCGGCTCGTAGACGGTCCAGGGCACCGGCCCCTGCACGAGATCGGGCCAGTCTGGCGCGTCGAAGTCGAGGAGCGCACGGGCGGCGCGGTTCGCCAGGACGATGCGCCCGGTTGCGTCGGACACCAGCACGGCGTCGCCCATCTGTTCCAGGATGGCGGTCTTCTGAGCGGCTTCCTCGTGCAGCCGGGCCAGCAGTGCGTCGCGCTCGCGTTCGGCACGCACGCGGTCGGTCACGTCGGTAATCAACGCCATCACGGCCTCGCGCTCGCCGAGGGAGATGTCGTGCGCCGCCACGTCAACGTCGCGGATCTGGCCATCCTTCCGGACGTGTCGCCACCGGTGCGGCGGCCGGTACGGAGAGCGCCCCGGCCGAACAACCCGCCGAATCTGGTCGATGAGGGCCGCCCCATCCTCTGGCGGTAGCAGGTTCGTCATCGGTCGCCCGACGACCTCGTGGCGCGCGTAGCCGAACGATTCAACGAAAGCATTATTGACATCCAGCACGGTCAACTGCGCGACGTCGTAGACCAGCATCGGCAGCGGATGACTGGTGAACAGCCGTTGCACCAGCAGCACATCGACCGGGGTTGTGTCACGATGGCAGCCGTCCTGACTCGCACCGAAGAAGTCCGCGACGTGCTGGTGCTCATGCCCCGACCCCGCCTCGTCGGGCGTACCGGTTGTGGCACTGCTGTCGGCGCGCTTTTCAGGTTCACACATGCAGGGACATCGCCTTGTCGGGCACGGTCGAGGCTGTCACCCTGGTGAGCAGTCGCCGTTACCAAACGAGCCTGACGCTGCTGCCAGGGAGCAGCTGTCGTGGTGCGGTGGTCGCGCACAGCGTTCAGGATAGTCAGCCACCCGTCGCGATTAGGACATGACCGTCAGTGAAACGCGGCCGCCGCGAGCCTGGGGACGGGTGCCGCAGCCGTTGTGTGCCGTCGCAGTGTTCCGTCAAGTACGGGGGATGGTCGCGGCAGCGCGACTGGCTACGTCGTCGTCAGCGGGCGGGCGGGCGCACCGAGCGGGGCCAGGTATCGCCGGGGGCCAGCCGGCCAGTGTTGCCGCCCTCACCGCCTGCGCCAACGAACGTGCCTGCCGCTGCGTGCGCCGGGTCGAGCAGCGCCACCAGCTGGCTCAGGATGCGGGCGGTCGCTCCCCACACCTTATGCTCACCGAACCGGTAGAAGCAGACGCGGCGCACCATCCCCTGAAAGTCCCACTCTTCTTCTTCCACAGTGTCAGGGTGGAGCAGGTGGGCAAGAGGCAGGTCGATGACCTCTGCGACTTCGGCGGGCGCGGGCCGAAATGCCGGCCGGCGCGGCGTGTGCCCCACGAACGAGGCCAGCGCGTAGTGGGTGGGGACGATGTGCTCTGGCTCCAGCCGCCCCCAGATGGTGAGGCTGGCCGGATCAACGCCAAGCTCCTCTTCCGTCTCGCGGAGCGCCGTCCGTAACAGCGAGCCATCTTCCTGGTCGTAGCGCCCGCCGGGCAACGAGATCTGCCCGCTGTGGCGACGCATGGCGGTGGTGCGGAGGGTCAGCACGAGGTGAGGCGACGGCGCGGCAGCACCCGGCGGCTGGTACGGATAGAGCAACAGCAGCGCCGCTGCCAGCGTGCGCCCCTCGGGATCGTCCGCCGCCGCGATGTCCAGGCGCGTCGGCCCGAGGCCGGCGGCGAGCAGCGCTGCCCGGAGCCTGTCAAACAGGTCCGGGCCTACGGGGCTGCCGGTCGTCAAGACCGGCACCCCGGGCACATCCAGGCGTACCGTCTCGCCGCCACGCTCGTCCCTGTCACAGCGGTATTGTACTGCGGCGCTGCGCCGGCCCAGTGTGTTATTCGTCGAGCTCGTCGCCGTGTTCGTCGCCCGGCCGGGGCTAGTACACGACCATGCTGAAGGCGATGGGTGCCGGCGTACCTATTCATCCCGACCAATGTCGTTACGCGCAGCGTGACGATATTGGTGGAAGCGAGCCTGCGAGCGGAGCGGGATTACGGCTGGGGGTACCGCAAACCGAGATCCCTCGACTTCACTCGCAAGCTCGCGTCGATCGGGATGACAGATTGGAACTCCTCACCTTCAACGTGGCGGAGGGCTAGTTCCCGGCCTTCTTCCAGGCGTAGTACCGTTCGAGTGTCGCGGGGTTCGGCGGGTACACTTCGCTGACCGGCTCGCCGGCTTGCACCAGCCCGCGCACGAACGTCTCCTTGTGCTCCTGCTCGTAGGCGACATCCGCGATCTCGTGGGCCAGCGCCACTGGGATCGCCACCGCGCCGTCGTCGTCGGCCAGGATGTAGTCGCCCGGCACGACGGTCACGCCGAACGCCCGCACCGGGATGTTCCAGTCCAGGCTGACAAGGTTCGGGGTGAAGCCGAGGCCGTGCACGCCGAGGCTCCAGGCCGGCAGCCCAACCAGATCGCGAATCTGCGCCGCGTCACGAATCGCGCCGTCGCAGAGCACGCCGACCGCGCCGCGATACTGGATTCTGGCCGCCAGGATGTCGCCGGTGGTGGCACTCGTCTGGATGCCGCCGCAGTCCATGACCAGGAAGTCCCCAGGGCCGAGCGACTCGATGGCGACCCACATCGGGTCTTTGGTGTTGCGGTTCTCTTCGGAGACAGCAAGGTCCGGCCGGCCGGGGCCGAACCGGAGCGTCACGGCGCGCCCGCAGACGCGCGCGCCGCGCTGGATGGGGGTTGCGCCGAGCATGAACGTGAACGGGTAGCCGCGCTTGTACAGCATGGCTGACACGGTGGCCGTCGTCACCTGGGTGAGCGTGGCGCGCAGCGCGTCGTCGTTGGCCGGAACCTGGCCCTGGCTCATCGTCGTTCTCCCTGGCGCGCCGTCATCGGCGCACCCGGGAGAGTCTAGCCGGTCCTGCCAACGAATCCCTGCCACCGGCTCCGATGTGCCGCCTACTGCATCCAGGTGCGGAATGCGGCGTCCCTGCCGCGCGCCAGCCTGAAGCCAGCACCAAACTCGGTGGTCTCAGCGAGCGAGCCGCCGGAGTAGACGTCCAGGCCGGGGGAGACCCACTCGTAGCAGGCACCCGTGGCTGAGGGCATCGCGGTCGGGAAGATCGCCGCCTTTTGCCCGATGAGGAGCCGCACCGGCACGTCGAGCGCCACGCGCAGCCAGCCGGGTTCTGACCGGTGGTACGGGATGGTCGCCGTCGTCGAGCCGCGCCCGAGTACCGTGTCGGTAGGCAGGCCGGCAGCATCCACGGAGCGAATCTCGATCTGCACGGGCGACTCAATGTCCGAAGACCGCCGAAGCAGCAGCAGCTCGACATCCGAGAGTTGTGCGGTCAGGCTCGCCGTCATCGTCTGTGCCCAGCGGCCGGCCCCAGTTCCACACAGCGCATTGAAGTGCGGTGCCTGGAGTTGCTGGATCGTGCCGCTGCCGTCAGACGCGAGGTCGGCACTGATCAGGGCTTCCGAGCGTTGATCGACGACCGGCGTGGCGGCGGCGCTGGCCGTCGTCCCGCCAGCCACGACCAGGGGGAGCCAAACAAACGTACCGGCGGCCAGCGTAAGCAGGTACGGTGCCATCCATCTGAGCGTCCGAGTGAGTCTCCGCACGGTCCTGTCTCCTGAGTGGCGTACCACGAGGGGGTCAGAACCAGCGTAGATGCGGCGGGGCCGGACGTCGCGCGCGGAAACCCGTAGCTGCGCCGCGCCACGCCCCGTATCTTCCAGCGGACGCCGAGCAGACGCCCCTTATGGGGTGGAACGTTGGCCGGGGAGATCAGCCGCCGGACTGCTGGCGGTGTGCCGTCCGGGGTGGATCAGGCGTCGGGTGGCAACAGCCCCTGCTGCACGACCCAGGCAGCAATCTGGGCGCGTGTGGTCAGCGCCAGTTTGTCGCGGATGTTGCGGGCGTGAACCTCGGCCGTCCGCTCGGTGATGACCAGCGCCTCGGCAATCCGCCGGTTGGTGAAGCCCCGCGCGATCAGCACGGCCACCTCGCGCTCGCGCGGCGTCAGCGCCGTCCCCCGGCCTCGATCCTGAACCGGAGCAGGCGATGCCGGCGGGGTGGATGTCTCGGACGGCGCTGCCCGGAAGCCAGTCCCCCGGATCTCTTGCGCCAGCGTCCGCGCGACATTCACCGCGCGTCTGAGTGGCATGGCTCGCCCGGTAGCCAGCGCTGCAGCGTACTCGTCCTCACCCAGGTACCTCACGAGCGCTGCCATCGTGCGTTCGAGCGCCGGTCGTTCTACCGGCGCTGCTGGGATGCGATTCATCTCACGCAGGGCCGTCGCTGCCCCGAGAAGCTGCGTCGCGAACGTCAGCCATGTTCGCGCGCCGTCATCAGGGGGAGCCACGGCAGCGCCAGCCAACCCTTCAAAGCATCGGGCGAGGGAGTGCAGATCCCCTGCATCGCGACACAGGACGAGTCCTTCTTCGAAACACGCCGCAGCATGCTCAGCGTGTCCCCGATCAACGGCAACCAGCCCGAGATCCACGAGGCTCCATCCGAGCCCACGTGTGGAGTGCATCTGCCGAAACCCGATCACACACTCTTCAAGGAGGGCCTCCGCACGCGTCAACTCGCCTTGATGGTGAGCCATGACGCCGAGTTGCTTCAACAGTCTTGTGACATAAAAGGCATATCCTATAGATCGAGCGGTGGTGAGAGCTTCATTGAGCAGGGTAGCGGCCCGCGCCCTGTCGCCCACACGCATGAGCGTTTCGCCGAGTTGCCCAAGTCCCCTACACAATCCAGCGGGATTGTCGAGGCTCCGGAAGATCGTGATGCACTCTTCTTGCAGGGACGCTGCTCGCTCATACTTCCCGATCGACCGCGCGACATTCCCCATGAACATCAGAGCGTGCGCCTCGCCAAGTCGGTCAGGAACGCGACGGGCGAGCGCGAGCGCTTCCTGTGCACGTAGCGCGGCGAGTTCCAGACTCCCGAGTTGCTGAACCAGCATACTCTGCCCGCAGAGTGCCTGAACCCGTGGATGCATGCTGAAGAGACAGGCTCGGGCGACTGTCGTGTCCCTCGCGAGACTTCTGCTTGCGCCTGGTTCGCCAGACCCCTCACCGCGCTCTCGATCAGCTATCAATGTCTGCTCGAGCCAGCGCTGACCTTCGACCAGGTGATCGCGGTTGAACCAGAACGGAGTGCTGGCACCGGCTAGGCGGAGACCCGCCTGTGCGCTTGTGACAGCAGAATCGGTCAGACTCCAGGCCAGCGCTGCCCGCACGTTATCAAGCTCGGTCGTCAGTCGATTGAGCCACGCTGTAGCGTCCGGATCCTGGATCAAGCCTTGGCCACGCTCCGCCAGATCGACGCACCAGTCGAGGTGGCGGCGGCGCGTGTCGGCATCTTCGCCAGCCGCCTGGAGTTGCTCCAGGGCGTATTCTCGGACCGTCTCCAGCATCGTGAAGCGCGGCTCGCCGTCTGGGCCGTCCACCTGTCGGAGCAGGCTCTTGTCCACCAGCGACGCCACGAGATCGAGCGGGTCGGCATCTGCGTCGTCGGGGGTGATGGCGACACCCTCAACCGCTTCCAGCGTGAAGCCGCCCACGAAGACGGCCAGCCGCCGGAACAGCGCCTGCTCCTGCTCCGTGAGCAGATCGTAGCTCCAGGCGATGGCATCGCGCAGGGTCCGTTGCCGGGCCGGCGCGTCGCGCGGACCGCCCGTCAGCAGGGGCAAGCGGCGCTCTAGGCGGGCCAGCAGCGCCGAGGGTGACAGCAGCTTGGTGCGGGCTGCCGCCAGTTCGATGGCAAGCGGCAGCCCGTCGAGGCGACGGCAAATCTCGGCCACCGTGGCGGCGTTCTCGTCAGTTAGGGCGAAGTCGGGCCGCACATCCCGCGCCCGCTGCACGAAGAGTATGACGGCCGGATTCGCCGCCAGGTTGTCTGCGTGCGGCTGGCCGCCAACGTCGGGCAGCGGCAGCGGCGGCACTGGGAACTCGCGTTCGCCGCGCAGGTGCAGCGGCGCGCGGCTCGTCACCAGAACCTTCAGTCGTGGGCACACGGCGAGCAGTTCGGCAATGGCCGGGGCGGCCAGCAGCACTTGCTCGAAGTTGTCCAGCAGGAGCAACTGCCGCTTGTCATGCAGGTGCTCCTGCACGCTCTCCAGGATCGGCCGGTGCCCAGTGTCCCGCACCCCGACCGCCTGGGCGATGGTTGGCAGCACCAGCGCCGCATCGCTGATCGGTGCCAGCCCGACGAACACGACGCCGTTCGGGAACTCGGCTTGCAAGTCGGCAGCCGCCTGGAGCGCCACCCGCGACTTGCCGGTGCCACCTGCTCCCGTGAGCGTCACCAGTCGCACATCGTTGCCCGCGAGCAACTCCCGGACGGCGTGCACCTCAGCCTGCCGCCCGATCAGCGGCGTCGGCGGGGTGGGCAGGCTCCGCCAAGGCTCGGTCATCGGTCCTCACGGCTGTTCACGGGTGGGTCACGGGCGCCGGTCGTCACGCGCGTGTCCTCCCCAGGCTACGCGCCCGAGCAGCCTGCGTCAATGGGAATTGCCGTTGCCTCCTCGTTGGCCGCGCGGGTCAGCGACTGCCGGCCCCTGCGGTTCGCAGCCGGACGCCCTACAATCGAAGGAACTCGCCGCGCTCGCCGTTGTTGCCGCCCGCCTTCAGTACCGCCTGGGAGAGCAACCCGCATGGTCGCTTCGCCGTCCGCGCCGCGCACCGTCCCTACCATGTGCCCGATGAACTGCCACCCCACCTACTGCGGGATGCTCGTGACCGTGCAGGACGGGCGGCTCCTCAAGATCGAAGGCGACCCGGACAACCCCGATAGCCACGGCTTCTTGTGCGTGCGAGGGCGCTCGGCCCACGAGATCCAGGGCAACCCGTTGCGCCTCTCGCAGCCGCTGCTCCGGCGCGGCCCGCGAGGCTCCGAGGACTGGGAGGCCATCACCTGGGACGACGCGATGGACCGCATCGTCACGGCGATTGAGCGCAGCGGTCGGGACCGGGCCGGTGTCTGGACGGGGCACGGCTCGTCGGTGGGCGGCATCGGCAACCAGATGGCCCGGCGCTTCGGCTACCTCAGCGGCTTCCAGTTCTGGAACTCGTCCATCGTGTGCTGGGCGCTGGGCGGGTACGGCCTGCTGCTGACTGGCACTATCGACGCTAACACGAAGGAAGACCTGGCGAAGAACGCCGAGACCATCATCATGTGGGGTGCGAACATCGCCAGCCAGCCGACGACCGCCCCGCATCTGGTGGCGGCCCGCGCGCGCGGCGCAACCATCGTGGCGATTGACGTGCGGCGCACCGAGACGGCCCGCAACGCCGACCACATGCTGGTGATCCGGCCCGGCACGGACGCCGCTCTGGCCCTCGGCATGATGCACGTCATCGTCGCGGAGGGGTTGCACGACGAGGCGTTCATCGCGGCGCACACGGTCGGCTTTCCCGAGTTGGCGGCCTCGCTGGAGCAGTACACCCCGGCGTGGGCGTCCGAGATCACCGGCCTGGACGCCGACACGATCCGCTGGCTGGCGCGACTGTATGCGACAGCGAAGCCGGCCTGCATCGTGCTGGGTGGCGCGTCGATGTTCAAGCACCGGGGCGGCTGGCAGGTCAGCCGGGCGATCTCCTGTCTGCCGGCCATCACCGGGCAATACGGCATCGCCGGCGGGGGGCTGGGGCCGCGCCACCGCAGCGGCACCCACGGCGAAGGCCCGGCCGACATCACGGCGGCCCGCCAACGCCCGCCCGGCGACTACATCCCGAGCCACATGCCGGCGATGACCCGCGCCATGCAGGACGGCCGCATCGACGTGCTGTTGCTGCTGGGCACGAACGCCCTGTCCAGCTTTGCAGACTCGGACGGGCTGGCGGCGGGCTTGGACCGCATCGGCACCATCGTGAGCCACGATCTGTTCCACACCGAGACGACGCGCCGCTACAGCGACATCGTGCTGCCCGGCACGTCCTGGCTGGAAGAGGTCGGCCTGAAGGACACGGCCACCCACATCTACCTGATGGATCAGCTGCTGCCGGCCCACGCCGAGGCGCGCTCCGTCGCGTGGTTCATCAACAACCTTGCCACTCGCATCGGCAGCGCGGACATCTTCCCGTGGCAGGGCCAGGAAGGCGGCGTCAACGCGATGCTGGCGGGCATGGATGGCGGCAACCTGACCGTTGAGAAGCTGCGCGAGACGGGCGGCCGCTACGAGCGCAAGATTTCGCACGTGGCCTACCCCGACCACCGCTACCAGACGCCGTCCGGCAAGATCGAGTTGTACTCGGAGCGGGCGGCGTCGGTTGGGCTGGACCCGCTGCCGGCCTACGCGCCGCCCTCGGAGCTACCGGAGACGGCCCCAGAGCTTGCGGCGCGCTTCCCGCTGATCTTCAAGCAGGGCCGCACGTTCACGTCGTTCCACGGCTTCTACGACGAGGCGCGGGCGTTGCCGTCGCTGGCCCGCGTGAACCCCGGCCCGGAGCTCTGGATCAGCCCGACCGACGCTGTAGAGCGCGGCATCGCTAACGCGGACGGCATCACCATCTGGAACGACCGCGCCACGGTTGCGGCGACGGCCCGCGTCACCGATGATGTGCCGCCCGGCGTGGTCTGGATGCGAGACGGCTGGGTGGCGGTCAACCGGCTGACCTCGAACGAGTCGTGCATGACACCGGAGCAGGCGGAAGCGTTGCCGATCCTGGGCGGGCAGGCGACCTACGAGGCGCTGGTCGAGGTCAAGCCAAAAGGCCATACCGCCGATGGTAAACTACGATATTGAGCTAGGGGCGGGCCTTACACGCGATGAGCAGTGTATTTAAAACGTGTGATGGGGTGGTACATTGATAGTTGCCGCACGGACACCACACCTCGTAGCTGAGCAAGTAGAAGCTGCTGAAGAACAGATACTAGAGCAAGTCAAACGCATTGATTTCTATACTACAGACTACTCTGTAGAACTACTTGCTAATAAAATGCACAATGGCGACTTCTATGTTCCAGACTATCAGCGAGAATTCACATGGGATGAACGACGAAGATCTAGATTCATAGAGTCCATCATCATGGGCCTCCCAATACCATTCCTCTTCTTCTGGGAAAGACCCGAAGATGGCAAGCTTGAGATTGTCGATGGATCTCAGAGACTTAGGACAATAGAGCAATTTATTCTTAGTGATTGGAGACTTGATAGTCTTGAGTCTCTCACTCATCTGTCTGGATTTGCATTTGCAGATCTTCTGCAGTCGAGACAGAGAAAGATCCTAAACAGACCTATTCGCGGCATCATCCTCAGTGAAACCGCAGATGAAGAAGCTCGCCTTGATATGTTTGACCGAATTAATACAAGCGGCAAGCCTGCAAATATGGCAGAGATTCGTCGAGGAGTTCTTGCCGGTCCATTCCTTGATCTCGTTATAGATCTGGCCGAGCATCCGCTATTCATTCAACTGGCACCAGTTCCGACAAAGCGCCTTCGAGAACGAGAGCGAGAGGAACTTGTGACCAGATTCTTCGCATATAGTGATGGATTGGATAACTACAAAGATCGGCCATCTCAATTCATATTTGAATATGCGAAGAGGATGAATCGGGTTTTCCGAGGTGATGCTAGCCTATCAAACGATTACAACCGTCGGTTCATAGAGACAATGACTTTTGTCGATCAACACTTTCCGTATGGCTTCAGAAAGTCTCCAACTGGTACTGCTACCCCTAGAGCTCGCTTCGAGGCCATTGCTCTCGGCGCACATTTGGCAATCGCTGACCGCCCTTCACTCATGCATACCAGCAATATTGATGTGCATCGATGGCTTGACGGGGTCGAATTTGCGAAGCTCATTCGTTCCGATGGGGCCAACGCTATAAATCATCTGAGAGATCGGATGTTCTTTGTTCGTGATAGGTTGCTTGAGCAATGATGGAGCGGCCAGGAGAGACCTTTCGAGAACGACTCTTTGAGATTGAGTCCTATCTTGATTTCCTCGCGTCAATTGAAGAACAGGCACAGAATGGGCCGCCTAGTCTTGCTGGCGCAGAATCGCCAATAACTGGCCAGCAGCAGCGGATCCTCTATTCCAGCGTCTACTTGCAACTTTACAACCTGGTCGAGGCGACTATCACGCGCTGCCTACAAGCGGTGACGGTTGCAGCGATGAATAGTGGAACCTGGCAACCTGGGGATCTCTGCGGAGAACTACGGCGCGAATGGGTGCGCGTTACAGCCCGCACGCACGCCGACCTGAACTATGACAATCGACTCGCCAGCGCCTTTGCCCTCTGCGAGCATCTCGTCGCGGCCCTTCCTGTCGAGGAGTTCACGATTGGGGCGGGGCGCGGCGGAAACTGGGACGACGTAGGCATTGAGGAGATCAGCAAGCGTCTTGGATTCGAACTACGGGTCACTTCAGAAGTTTACCGAGGTGTGAAGCGTCCAGTAAGGGATGAAAAAGGCCCTTTGGCACTTGTTCGGGATCTGAGGAATAGGCTGGCCCACGGTGCGATCTCCTTCACTGAGTGCAGCGAAGGCGTAACTGTGACCGAGTTGCGGGGATTGAAAGACAAAACCGCCAGCTATCTTCGCGAAGTTGTAGCGCGCTTCGATGAGTATGTCGATGGGTTCGAGTATTTGCGTCCTGAGCGACGTCCCGTACGAGCACCATGACCGAGTGTGCAGAGAGCCTACATCCTTCCATTTCAGCGGTGGACCTGTTCTGCGGCGCCGGTGGACTCACTCATGGGTTGGCGAGGGCCGGGATCACCGTAACGGCGGGCATTGATATTGACCCGGCCTGTCGCTATCCGTTTGAGGAAAACAACTCGGCTAAGTTTATTGAGCAAGACGTACAGACTTTGCCGAGTTTTGAGGTGTCGTCACTATTTCACGGCGGCACGTATTCACTTCTGGCGGGATGTGCCCCATGCCAGCCATTTTCGACATATAGCCGTAGCGGACGTAGTAGTCGCTACGAGTCTGAATGGCCATTGGTTTCTAGCTTCGGCCAACTTATTCGGGATACAAAGCCCGATTTAGTGACGATGGAGAATGTGCCTCAACTGCTTGATCATCCGGTGTTTGACGAGTTCCGAGGCGAACTTTCGGATTACTCAGTCTCGTGGTCAGTCGTTGATTGTGCATTGTATGGCATCCCTCAAACGCGCCGTCGTTTAGTCCTGCTCGCATCTCGGCTTGGCCCGGACGGACTGAAACTTCCTGCGCCGTCAGGGGCTAAGAAGACTGTCCAAGATACCATTGCCCATCTTCCTCCGCTGAAAGCCGGCGACCGCAGTGCCAGTGATCCACTGCATGTCGCGTCATCGCTAAGTGAGTTGAACTTGCGTCGCATTCGGGCCTCGAAACCGGGCGGCACCTGGCGTGACTGGAGTGCCGAACTGCAAGCTGCCTGCCATCAGAGAGAAAGCGGGGAGACTTATCCTAGTGTTTATGGCCGTATGGAATGGGGAAAGGTTGCGCCAACCATAACGACGCAGTGCTTCGGCTATGGAAATGGACGCTTTGGCCATCCAGATCAGAATCGGGCAATCTCACTTCGCGAGGCAGCCATGTTGCAGACATTCCCCGAAGATTACCGATTTGTAAGTGATGGAAGTCCTGTCAGGTTCAATGCCCTCGGTCGCTTGATTGGGAATGCCGTACCTGTGCTGCTAGGGGAGATAATCGGCAAGACTCTCGTTTCCCATGTCAAGCGTTACCAGGACGAGACGGGAAGGGCTGACCGCTGACTTCTAGAGGCTGTGTGCCACATGGCTGACGGCGTGTTGCTGCGGGAGGCGCTCAAGCTTGCGCCGTTGCAGCGGGCGCGCGTCGTGGCGGGCGCGGCCGGGCTGCACCGCCTCGTCCACCAGATCAACATCATGGAAGTGCCGGACATCCTGCCGTGGGTGAAGCCCGGCCAACTGCTGCTGACCACGGCGTACCCCCTGCGCGACGAGAAGGCCGCCCTGGCCGACCTTGTGCCGGGGTTGGCCGCGCGCGGGCTGGCCGGCTTCGCCATCAAGCCGAGCCGCTACATCGACGAGATCCCGCAGGTGATGGTGGAGGCGGCCGAGCGGCTGGCCTTCCCGCTGATTGAACTGCCGCCCGAAGCGTCGTTCGACGAGGTCATCAACGCCGTCCTCGGCTCGATCCTGAACGCCCAGGCGATGCGGCTGGAGCGTTCGGCCGCCATCCACGACCGGTTCACGCGGATCGTGCTGGGCGGCGGCGGCCTCCGCGAGATCGCGCAGACGCTGACCGACCTGATCGAGCGCCCCGCCGCCATCCTGGACCCCGACGGCACGGTGCTGGCAACCTCGGCAGGGGCGGGCGCGCACGGCCTGGGCAACGCCGGCGCTCCGGTCACGGCTCACCCGATCCAGGTGGACGGCGAGCAGCACGGCTCGATTGTTGTGCTTGCCCAGGGGCAGGGCGAGCACCTGGAGCAGGAGCAGCCCGGCGAACTTGGCGAAGACGCGCTGGTGGCCGTGGAGCAGGCGGCCATGGTGGCGGCCCTCCGACTGGTGCAGGCGCGCGGGCTAGCCGAGGCCGACCGGCGCTTTCAGGCCGTCTGCCTCGAAGAGTTAGTGGCCGGGCATGTGACGGATCGCGGGGTGCTGCACGAGCGGGCACTGGCATTCGGGTGGGATCTGTCAACGCCGCGAGCAGTGCTGGTGGCCGAACTGACCGAGCTTGACGGCCGCCGCTTCAGCCGGCCGACGGGTACCCCGGAGGCCGGCCGCGCCTGGCACCGGCTGGCCGAGGCGTTCACGTCGGCGCTGGGACGCGGCGCGATTGTCTGGCAGCGGAGCGCGGGCGTGGCGGCACTGGTGGCCCCCGGACGGCGCGGGCGCGACGCGTTGCTGGCGGCTGCGGCGTCACTCCAGACGGAGGCCGCACGCCGGTTGCCGGGCAGCGTGGTCGCGGTGGGTATCGGCCGCACCTGCCCGGACCCGTTCGAGCTTGCGGCCAGCCACCGGGAGGCGTTGCGGGCGCTGGCCGTGGGGGGCGCACGCGCGGGGCGGGGCACGTCTCACTGTTTGAAGACCTGGGGCTGGACCGGCTGCTGGCAGGCTGCTCGGACGGTGAGTTGGCGGCGTTCTGCGACGGTGCGCTCGGCACGCTGGCGGCCCACGATGACGCCCACGCGACGGATCTGCTCCGTACGCTGGATGCCTTCCTGACGTGCAGCGGCAACGGCGCAAAGGCTGCACAGGCGTTGTTCGTCCACTACAACACGCTCCGGCACCGCCTGGCCGTCATTGAGCAGGTGCTCGGCATCAGCCTGGACGACGCCGAGGCCCGCCTGAGCCTGGGCCTCGCGCTGCGCGTGCGCCGAATGCTCCCCCGGTGACACCCTGCACGGCCAGAAATCGGTACGATCATCGGGGCGGGGCGCAAGCGGCACGCGGCACGGTAAAAGCGCGCGCAAACGTGCGCCACGGCAACGGGGGTAGGCGAGCATGAACGCATCGACCACGGACACAGCGACGACAACCGGGTTGAGCACCATCGCGGGACGCGCGCAGGCACCGCTGCGAGTCGTCATCCTGGGCGGCGGCTTCGGCGGGGTGGCCGTCGCAAAGGAACTGGAGCACCTCGTTCGGAAGTCGGGCCGGCCCATTGAGGTCACGCTGATCAGCCAGTCCAACTACCTGCTGTTCGTGCCGATGCTGCCGTCAGCCGCTGCGGCCAGCGTTGAGCTGACGCACATCCTCAGCCCGCTGCGTGAGATTCTGCGGCACACCACCATCCGCGTCGAAACCGTCGAGTCGGTCGATCTCGAAGGCCACACCGTCACCACGACCCACCCGACCACTCATCAGGAGCAAGTCATTCCCTGGGATCACCTTGTCATCGCGCTGGGGAACGTGGTCGATCTGGCGCGACTGCCGGGCGTGGCCCAGCACGGCCTGCCGATCAAGACGATTGGCGACGCGCTCCAGATTCGGAATCGGGCGCTGGAGATGCTGGAGGCCGCCGAGAACGCCCCCGACCCCGACGAGCGCCGGCGTATGCTGACCTTCGTGGTGGCCGGCGGCGGCTACTCCGGCGTCGAGATGGCCGCCGAGTTGAACGACTACGTGCGCGAGGCCGAGCGCGACTGCTACCCCGTCGTCCAGGCCAACGACGTGCGGGTGATCGTGCTGCACTCCGGCCAGCGCATCCTCCCCGAGATCTCGGCCAGCCTGGCCGAATTCGCGCACCGCAAGCTGGTGCAGAGCGGCGTCGAGGTGCGGCTCGGCTCGCGGCTGGCCTCCGCAACGGCCCAGTACGTCACGCTGACGGACGGCAGCCGCATCGACACCCACACCCTGATCGTCGCCATCGGCGCTGCACCCAATCCCGTCGTGCAGCAGATGCCCCTGCCGATGGAGCGGGGGCGCATCGTGGTAGACGACACGCTGCGACTCAAGGACGGGCAACCGGTGTGGGCGCTTGGCGACTGCGCCGCTGTCCCCCACCCGAAGAAGCCTGGCGAGGCCGCGCCGCCGACCGCGCAGTTCGCCATGCGTGAAGGCAAGACGGTGGCCCGCAACATCATGGCGGCCATTGAGGGGCGGAAGCCGTCGCGTTTCACCTTCAAGGGGTTGGGCGAGATGGTCTCGCTGGGCGACGGCGCGGCCGTGGCCGAGTTCCTGGGCACCATCAAGGTGGCCGGGCCGCTAGCCTGGATCATGTGGCGCACCTTCTATCTGATGCGGCTGCCGGGCCTCCAGCGCAAGCTGCGCGTCTGGATCGACTGGAACATGGGCCGGCTGTTCTCGCGGGATCTGGTGCAGCTCCGCGTGCAGCGCACCGAGCGGGTCGCGCACGCACACTACGAGGCGGGCCAGGAGATCATCCGGCAGGGCGACCTTGCCGAATCGTTCTACGTCATCGTCAAGGGGGCGGTTGAGGTACTCCGCATCGAGAACGGGCAAGAGACACCGTTGGCCCGTCTGACGGACGGCGATTCGTTCGGGGAAGTGGGGCTGCTGCAGCATCGGCGGCGGACAGCCACCGTGCGCGCCGCCGTGCCGACCGATGTCATCGTGCTGGGCCGCAGCGACTTCGACCTGCTGGCCGGGACCTGGAAGAACCTGGGCGAGAGCCTGGACGTGGTGGCGAAGGCTCGCACGTCGTAGCCAAGACTTGAGCAACGAAGAACGCGGGCGCGGGCCAGTGCGGGAATGGGGAGGGGGCCGGCGCTGTTCT
>JBBQBU010000065.1:0-17088 GCA_038318015.1 Chloroflexota bacterium
CGCGGACGGCCACCAGGCTTGGCGGCGGGGAGCAGGGGATGCAACAGCTCCCACTGCTCGGCGGTGAGGTCGGTTGGGTATGCTTTCCGAATCATACTTGACCATAATCCACCCACCTACCCCTTCGCACACACTTTCTTAGTTCTGATCAGGCGGCGAAGCGACGGCTGTCCCCGCTAACGTTGACACGCCAGTAGCTTCGGCCAGCCATTGCGGAATCCTCTCGGGGCCACCCCCAGTCCTCACCACGTAGAGGAATTCCAGGTCATCGGCTGCATGATCCTGACCGACTGGCGGGCGAAACGAACCATCCAGGGGGCGAAGCTGCTCGGGCGTCAGATCATAGAGCACGAGATAGCGCGGCCCGCGCGGCGTCGGCACGATCCCGCGCACCGTGCCGAGCCGGTCCGTACCCCGAACTCGCACTCTGGCACCGTAATCGACGGTGTTCCCGAGAGCTCGGTACACGCGAGCATTGTGGAGACGGAGGCGGTACAGCCCGTTGTCCGTGCTGACTCGAGTCTTGAGTTCACGCACGATGCGCTCGTCCGGTTCGGCGACGACAATATCATCGAGAGAGAGTTGGTCAATGACGTCGCTCTTTTCCCGGAGCACGCTGTCTAGCACGTCATACACGGGCCGAGCTCCGGATGTCGCCACACTCGGGGACGACACGATTAGCTGCCACGTACCGGCCTCGTCATCTTTCAACCATGCCGCGAGATCGACGGATATGCCCTTATCTTCCAGTCTTCGGACTACCTGAAGTCCCGCATCAAGGTCACGCTCTACCAGTGTTGTCTTATCCATGCCAACACTCCCCGGGTATCCTGATTCACGGCGTCGAACAGTTCACGAGCCTTCTGCTCTGGAGCGACGTCATATCTGCTCTGCTCATTCCACTTCGTCGCCACAACCCAGTTCTGCTCGAAGCCCGATACGTCTCGCGACTGCTCCTTCAATGACTCAGTGAGTTGCGCAAGCTCCACCAGTTCATTGAGTTTGTGGGTGAAGAGTTTCTGAGAATGATTCGCCGTAGGCGGGTACTCGAACGCTCTGATCTGGCGAGCAATGCACGCTTTCAAGCCACACTCGACGGCATAGCCGCACAAGTAGTATGCCGCCGCATAGCGGCCAGCCTGGAACAGTACACGAGCATCTTCCAGACGCTCTTCAGCAAGTTGCTGAAAATCTGCTCGGTTCACGCCCCCTCCGCACGATAGCCAGCCGCAGCGGCCGCTGACATCAGCGCGGCAGTATCGCAGCGGGGTGGCGCACGGTCAACACACGGCTAGAAGCCCTCCAGCACCAGTTTCCCCCTGGCGCTGCCGCTCTCGATCAAGGCATGGGCGCGCTTCAAGTTCGCGGCGTTGATGGCCCCCAGGTACTCGCCAAGCGTCGTCCTAATGACGCCCGTGTCCACCAGCGACGACACTTCGGCCAGCAACTGGTGCTGCGCGATCATGTCCCGTGTCTCGAACAGCGAGCGCGTGAACATCAACTCCCAGTGGACCGAGATGCTCTTGCGCTTCAGGGGCACGATGTCGAGTGCTGCCGGGTCGTCGATCAGCGCAAGCTTGCCCTGCGGCTTCAAGATGTCCGCGTACGACGGGAAGTGGCGGTCTGTCGCGGTCAGGCTGGCGATCATGTCCACCTGCGGCACGCCCACGCGGCTAAGCTCCTCGGCCAGCGGGCGCGTGTGGTCGATGACGTGGTGCGCGCCGAGATCCACGCACCAGGCCGTCGTCTCCGGGCGCGAGGCCGTCGCGATGACGGTCAGGCCGGTCAACTTCCGAGCCAACTGGATGAGGATCGAGCCGACTCCACCCGCGCCGCCAACGATCAGCAGGCTGCCGGCGTCCGACGCGTTGCCCGCCTGCACGTCGCTGCGGGCCACGCCGAGCCGATCAAACAGCAGTTCCCAGGCCGTGATGGCGGTCAGCGGCAGCGCGGCAGCCTCGGCGTTTGACAGGCTCGCCGGCTTCGGCCCCACAATGCGCTCATCAACAACGTGCAACTCGGCGTTGGTGCCCTGCCGCGCAATCGAGCCGGCGTAGAACACCGCGTCGCCCGGTCGGAACAGCGTCACGGCCTCGCCCGTTGCCTGCACCACGCCGACGGCGTCCCACCCGAGAATCGCCACCTCGCCCGGCTGCGGCGCGGCCCGCATCCGTACCTTCGTGTCGACCGGGTTGACGGCAACGGCTTGCACCGCCACCAGCAAGTCGCGTGGGCCGGGCGTGGGTGCCGGGACATCCAGGTCGAGCAGCGAATCGGCGTCAGTGATAGGGAGGCTGGCGCGATAGCCGACGGCTTTCATGGTCGTGTCCCCTTCTCTCTCGTGTGGCGCGTGGTCAAGTGGCTTGCCTGCAGCGATAGTGCTATGCTGCCGGAACTACGGTCGATCGCAACGAAGGGAGTCGCCCGATGGCTACCGAGCTGAGTTCCGTTCAGCGCGCACCGTCTGCTGCTCGCCGCATGGCCGATGCTGCGAACAACTTTCTCGCCGCACTCTCCAACGAGCAGCGCGCCACAGCCTCGTTTGTCTTCGAGGGCGACGAGCGCTACTGCTGGCATTACACCCCCATCGCCAGGAATGGCCTCCTCCTGAAGCATATGACGACGAAGCAGCGCGAGCTTGCTTTTGCACTGGCAGAGTCTGGCCTCTCCGAGCGCGGCGTCCAGCAAGTGCACCAGATTATTGACCTGGAGCCGATCCTCCGCGAGCACGAGAAGATCCAGCATCGCGAAGAGCGCTGGGACCGGGCGTCCGAGCTGTACTACTTCTCGGTCTTCGGGCAGCCCGGTGGGCGCGAGCCTTGGGGCTGGCGCGTGGGAGGCCACCATGTTGGCCTGCAGTTCACGATTGTGGACGGCGACCTGATCTCGCCGGTGCCGCTGTTCTTCGGCGCGAACCCGGCCGAGGTCGAGTATGGCCCGCAGGCTGGTTTCCGGGCCCTCCTCGAAGAAGAAGACCTGGCGCGTGCGTTGGTGCAGAGCCTTGACGCCGACCAGCAGGCCGTCGCCATCGTAGACCAGACCGCCCCGGCTGACATTTTGACCGTCAACTACCGCAAGATCGAGCCCGGCATGACGCCAATGGGCCTCGCCCTCGGGCAGATGCGGGACGGCCAGCGCGACGTCCTGGTGCGGCTGATTCGACACTACGTGACCCGCTGCTCGGACGACCTGTCGGTGGACGCATGGCGGCGCATCGAGGGGGCGGGCCTGGAAGCGATCACCTTTGCCTGGGCTGGCCCCACTGAACGCTCGCGGCAGAACGGCCACTACTACAACGTCAAGGGGCCGACGTTCATGCTGGAGTACGACAACACCCAGAATGACGCCAACCATATCCACTCGGTGTGGCGCGACTTCACCAACGACTTCGGCGAGGATTTGCTGGCTGCCCACCTCACGCAGCATCCGCACGGCTAGCCGACGCTGCGCGCCCTGGCCTGGGTACCCGCCAGCCGTGAGCGCTACCTGACGACTGGCTGCACCCTGTACGCCCCCATCTCCGCACCAGCGGGATGGGGGCGTTCTGCGTCGGCTCGCGACGTCCCAGGGGCGTCACGACCAAGCCGAATCGCTGCTGAGGGTGGCGACCCTGGGACGACGCCTCTCATTGCCACAACGTCAAGTCTGCCGTACACTCTTCACAGTATGAAGTGTCGGATGCTGGCCTGCACCGGGCCGGCAGCGGCGGGCAAGGACGGCGGCCAACATGGCGGATCATGGCACCCTGGACGTGCTGCTGCGGGCGGCGCGCGCGCAGCTTGGCATCTCGCAGGCGGAGCTTGCTCACCGCGCCGGTGTAACCCGCCAGGCCGTCAGCGCCATCGAAGCCGGCAAGGCCGCCCCGACGATGGCCGTCGCGCTGAAGCTGGCCCGTGTGCTCGGGCGGCGCGTGGACGACCTGTTCCGCCTTGTGGACGAGCTGCCGACCGTCACTGCTGAACTGCTCGACGCCGCCGGCGTGTCGGCTTCGGAGACCGTCAGGGTCCAGGTTGCCAGCATCGGCGGGCGGTTGATCGCCCGGCCGCTAACGGGAGCCGCCGGCGTCGTGCTGACCCTGCCGCGCGCCAACGGCATTGTGCGACCCCGCGCCTTCGTGGCTGTGCCCGGGCAGCAGCGGGTACACGTGGAGTTGTTCGCGGACCCGTCGCGCCTCGAAAGCACGCTCGTGGCCGTCGGGTGTGACCCGGCGACCAGCCTGCTGGCCGAGCACCTACGCCGCCGTCACCCAACCCTCGAACTCATCTGGCAAGGCGGCAACAGCCTCCATGCGCTCCAGTCGGTCGGGCGCGGAGAGGCGCACATGGCCGGCACCCACCTGCTGGAGCCGGCTACCGGCATCTACAACGTACCCTTTGCCCAGAAGCTGCTGGGGGCTGATGCTCGCCTCGTGACATTCGCCGTCTGGGAGCAGGGGCTGATGGTTGCAGCCGGCAACCCGCGCGGCATCCACGAGGTTGGCGACCTTGCGCGGGCCGGCGTGCGCGTGGCAAACCGCGAACCGGGCAGCGGTGCCCGCGCGCTCTTCGACGCCCAGTTAGCCCGCGCTGGCGTGGAACCGGCCCAGGTGGCCGGCTACGACAGCGTGGTCCGGAGCCATCTGGCGGCGGCCGAAGCGGTGGCAGCCGGCCTTGCGGATGCGGCTGTTGGGGTGCGGGCGGCGGCGTTGGCCCTCGGGTTAGCGTTCGTGCCGCTGGCCCAGGAACGGTACGACCTGGCGATCCCGGCCCGCTTCTTTGAGCTACCGGTGGTGCAAGCGCTCCTGGAAACGCTCACCAGCCCGCTCTTCCGGCTGGAAGTCGAGGCGCTCGGCGGCTACGACGTGACGCCGATGGGCACCCTGGTGGCCGCATGATCCGCGAAGGCACCAGGACGCAACCGGCGGCCCCAGCCATGCCAGAGCGCGCCCCCGACCCATCGCCGTTCACGCGCGTAGCCTCCCCTGCTTCGCGGCAGGTTGTCGAGCGGGGGCGCGGCGCGGCCCGGGCCGGCACCGTCCTGCTCTGGCTGGCGGCGGCGATCTTCGCGGTGCTGCTGGTCTTGCCGATTGCCGCGATCCTGGCGCGCGCCCTCTTCAGCACGGACCTGTTCGGTGCGCTGGCTCGCCCGGTCGTGGTGGATGCCCTCCGCCTCAGCTTGATGACCACGGGCGTGAGCCTGCTGGTGGCACTGGTGCTGGGGACGCCGGTCGCGTGGCTGCTGGCGCGCCGCCAGTTCCCCGGCAAAGCGTGGCTGGACGGCCTCCTTGAGTTGCCGATGGTGCTGCCGCCGGCCGTGGCCGGCATCGGCTTGCTGTTAGCGTTCGGGCGGCGCGGGCTGCTCGGGCCGCTGCTGGCATCGCTCGGCCTGACGGTCGGCTTCACCACCGCGGCCGTCGTCATGGCACAGATTTTTGTTGCGGCACCGTTCTATGTGCGGGCGGCAAAGGTCGGGTTTCAGGGTGTAGACCGCGAGCTTGAGGAGATAGCGGCCACCATGGGGGCGTCTAGGTGGGTGAGCTTCTGGCGGGTGACGGTGCCGCTGGCGTTCCCGTCCCTGCTGACCGGCGCGGCGATGTGCTGGGCGCGCGCGCTCGGCGAGTTCGGCGCAACCATCATGTTCGCCGGCAGCTTTCAGGGCCGCACCCAGACGATGCCGCTGGCGATCTACGGCGCGCTGGAAAGCGACCTGGAAGCCGCGATAGCCCTGTCGGCTGTCCTGGTCGTGGTGTCGTTCCTGCTGCTGGGGCTGGTTCGCCTGACGGCCCGCCGGTCTGGTCTGGCTGACGGCTGACGCTCGCCCAGGGTCCGGCTCCCGGGCCGTCAGCGAGGGCGGCGCGTCAGACGAGTTGTCACCTGGCGCACTCGGTCAACCAGGCGGAGGATGACGCGGTTCTCGAGTGCCTCAACCCGCCGGCCCAACCGCTGGGTGCGGACCTGATACGCCGTGATGTCGCGCTGCAGGTGTTCAATGGTCTCATCGCGCAGGGTCAGCCCTTCAGCCAGCAGATCCTGTTCTTCGGTCGCACACACGTATTCGGCATGGACCCCCTCGATCAGCCTGGTCAGCGCCGTGTCGAGGTCCGGCGTGAGCGCGGTGGGCATCGCATCATCGTAGCCCCAGTGGCGCGCGAGATCGTCGATGGCCGCCCACGTCGGTGTGCCGGTGACGCCCACAACATCATCCCGCCAGCCATCGAGCGTTCCCCGGCGGAACGTGCCGGCGCGCGGCTCGAAGGTACGCAAGATCCCGTCTAGCAGGTTCTGCTGTGATCCCGTCCAGTTGATTCGCTCAGCGAGCATCGTTAGCGCACTGGCCTGCATCGCCATCGAGCCATGGCCGCGCGGCCCGACGATATCTTCAAAGCGGAGCGAGACTACACCTTCGGCGTCGCGCCAACCATCGTACGGGGCATAGACGGTTTCGAACGGCGGCGTCACGTCGTTGCCCTGGATCAGCAGCTCGAAGGCGGCAACAAGGTCGTGGCGCGGCAGTTGCGGAACGAGGGCGGCCGGCTCGCCGCGGTCAATGAGGAAGTGGGCCATGCTGGCAAGGCAGGCCCGTGGATCGCGGTACAGGAAGACAATGGTGACACCAGTGTCCAGGGCGCGCTGGTGCAGCTCCGAGTCGTAGGCGAAGTGCCCCTGTACAAACGATGTGTCAGGTAACGCGTCAAGCGCGTTCAGGAAGCGATCAAAGGCCGCCGCCGTGCCAGACAGGAACTCCACGAGATCGTACAGGGAGTGGCCGCCGCCCTGGCCTACCTGTTCACGCAGCAGCCAGCGCGCTTGTGCGTGTGACGCCGCCTCGGCAAGATCTCCGTCATCCAGGCGGCGGGCCAATCCCAACACGGAGAAGTACGAAACGAGCAGATTCTTCCCGCATTTCGGGATTGTGGTCAGGAGAACGCGACACGGCATCAGAGGCGTACTCGAACACAGCGTAGCTGCATCGTACAAGGGTGGCGTCAAAATCACAACAACAATGACATGACACGTCGATGACGGCTGAGGCTCGCAGGAAGGCTCCGGCGCGTTGCCGCCTCGCCACGCACGTCGGTGCTACCATCCCCTCGGCACCGTGTGTCGCCCGAGCAGACCAGGCCGTGGGGCACATCGTCGCGGGGCACATCGTCACTGAGGATCGTATGGGAAGTCTCGGCTGCAGCGTCCACCAGCGTCAGGGTATCGGGTCTCCCGACCGAGCGGACCAGCCAGCCGGATGGTAAGGATCGCGTCAGCAGTAGACCAAGTATTGGCCTTGCGCGCCGATGTCGCGGCAGCGGCGCGTCTGACCCGTGACTTACCGCCGTTTTTGCGGCACCCGCTCACGGCTGCGGAGGCGCACCTGCGCGTGCAGGCTCGGCTGGCAACCCGCGAGGCCCGCTTCTTTGAGGTCGTTGAGCGCGCCATCTACGCGCATCCGGGCAGCCCATACCTGCGGCTACTGCGCGCGGCCGGTTGCGAGTTGGGCGATGTCCGGGCACTCGTCGCCACCGAAGGCATCGAGGGTGCCCTACGCGTCCTGGCTGACCGTGGCGTCTACGTGTCATTCGACGAGATGAAGGGGCGTCGCGAGACCGTGCGGGGTAGCGCACGCTTTCGCTTCCATGACGCGGACTTTGCCAGCCCGATCAGCCATCCTCACTTCATCCGCTTCACGGGTGGCACCGGCGGCCGGCCGAGCCGGGTCGGCACGTCCCTGGCGTTCATTGAAGAGTGGGGAACGTCGGTGATCGTCGCGCTCGCTGCTCACGGCGTCCACGAGCCGGCCGGCGCACACTGGTGGCCGATTTCCATCCCGCACAACCTCTTGTTCGCGCGGATGGGCCTTCCGACGCTCGGCTGGTTCTACCCGGTCCATCCGCTGCCGCGGCCGGCCCTGCTGGCCGCCCGGTACGTGCGGATGCTTGGTCAACTCGCCGGCGCAGACTTGCCGCTGCCGCAGCGCTGTGATCTCGATGATCCCCTGCCGCTGGCGCGCTGGCTGGCGGCACGGGCGACGCCACAGCGGCCCATTGCCGTCTGGGCGACTGCGAGCGCAGGCGCGCGGCTCGGGCAGGCAGCGGCAGCCGCCGGCGTTTCCCTGCGGGGTGTCGCGCTCGTCATTGGCAGCGAAGCCGTGACGGCCAGCCGCCGGCAGCATGTTGAGGCTGCCGGTGCACAGGTCATCGCCAAGTACGGCACCATCGAACTCTCGGGACTTTCCCACGCCTGCGCGACGCCATCCGGCCCCGACGACGTCCACCTCCACCGCGACCGCTACGCGCTGATCCAACGGCCACTCAGCGTAGGAGATGGCGGGCCGACGGTGGACGCCCTGTATTTTACGAACCTCTCCCCGAATAGTGGCGTCATCACCCTGAACGTCGCACCCGGCGACTACGCCCACGTGGAAGAGCGCGACTGCGGCTGTGCCCTGGGTGCGCTGGGCATGCGGACCCACCTGTCAGAGATCGGCAGCTACGAAAAGCTGACTGGCGAGGGCGTCACGTTTGCGCGCTCCAACTTGCAGCACGTGCTTGACAGCTTGCTGCCCGCGCGCTTCGGCGGCACCGGGCTTGACTACCAGCTTGCGGAGGAGGAAGCCTCCGACAGCACGACTCGGCTCATCCTGCGCGTCAGCCCGGCCGTCGGCCCCATCGACGAACAGGCGTTGCGTGCGGCGTTCCTTCAACTGGTCGGGCAGTCCGGCCCCGTCGATGCTTACCAGGCGCGCATCTGGCACGATGCGGGGACGTTGCAGATTCGGCGCGAGGGGCCAGTCGCAACGGCGGCTGGGAAGGTGCTGCCATTCCAGTTCTTGCCGCGCCGCTCGACACGCGCGTAAGGTTCGCCGTTGCAGCGCGACGTGGCTCCGTGTCTCGTACCGCCACCAGCCCGCGCGGGTGTCGGCCCGGCCGCCGACCATGCGGTCAGTGCGAGCCGAACCTCGGCGCAGCCGGGCAGCCACCAGCGCATCCGTGCGGCAGATGAGGGGACAGCGTTGTGAGTGACACACCGATCACGATTCTGGGGTTGGCCGGCAGTTTGCGGCGGGCTTCGTACAACCGTGGGCTGCTGCGGGCAGCGCACGCCGTGGCACCGGCCGGCGTGACCGTGGAGATTCTCGAGCTGGCAGGGTTGCCGTTCTACGACGAAGATCTTGAAGCGGCCGGGCCTCCAGCCGCCGTCCAGGAGTTGCGGGCGCGCATCCACGCCGCCGATGCCCTGTTGCTGGCCGTCCCCGAGTACAACCACTCGTTCACGGCGGTGCTGAAGAACGCGTTGGACTGGGCCTCTCGGCCACGGGCTAACGCCGCGCTCCGCCAGAAGCCGGTGGCGCTGATGGGGGCGGCCGGCGGCGGGTTCGGCACCGTCCGTGCCCAGCTTGCGGTGCGGCCGGTGCTGGTCGTCAACGAGATGTACGTGCTGCCGACGCCGAGCCTGCACGTTGCGAACGCCGCGCAGCACTTCGACGCCGACGGCAACCTGACTGGCGAACAGGTGCGCGCATCGGTGGGCGGGCTGGTTGAGGCGCTGGCCGCCTGGACGCGCCGCCTTCATGCCCCCTGAGCCGCACGGGTTCGTAAGAATCCAGTACGCTTTTTGTAGCGCGGCCGCCACCAGAGGCGTGCCCGGGAGGCGAGCAGTATGGCAGAACAGGCGACCGGAGAACAGGCCGGCCCGAGGATAACCGTGCATCCACACGGCGAGTTGACGAGCTACTTCGGCCGGAAGTTTGGCGGCATCCCCATCGCCATCGAGCCTGGCATCTCGATCGACACGTTCCTGGAGCGCCTCGGGGTGCCGCTGGATGAAGTGTGGCTGGTGGCGCAGAACGGCGAGCAAGTGAAGCGCGACAGCATCCTGCAAGCGGGCGACTCGCTGGAGCTGTTCGCGCCCGTCGCCGGCGGCTGACTCCCACGCCCCGGCGCGGCTCCCGCACCGAGGGACATCGGTGCAAGACTGGTGGCATCTGAACACCCCTCCGGGCGTGCGGCGTCAGCGCAGGCAACGGCTAGGCGTTACCCGGCGAACGTCGGGGTACGCTGCTGCCCCGCCTCGCTGACAAGGTTCGCCACGACCTCGGCCGGATCGGCCAGGTGCTGGATCAGCCGGCCGGCCCGTAGCTCCCAGACTTGTGCCCCGAACCGCTCGATCAGCCAGCGGTCGTGCGAGACGGCTAGCAGCGGACCGGGGAAGTCCGCCAGCGCCCGCTCGAACGCCTCCAGCAAGTCGAGGCTCAGATGGTTCGTCGGCTCGTCAAGCAGCAGCAGGTTGGCGCGCTCGGCCATCAGTTTCGCCAACTGGAGCTTGCGGCGCTGTCCCAGGCTCAGTTGCCCGACCTGCTTGCCCAGGTCATCAGCGCGGAACAGGCCGTAGTGGAACAGGCCGTTCACCAACTCGTCCCGCGAGCCGGTCAGGCCGTCCAGGTACGCATCGACCAGCGTTTGCCCCTGATCCAGCGCCCGTGCGTCCTGGTCCAGATACCCCAGGCGCACGCCACCGGCCAGCCGTACTGTGCCGCTGTCTGGCTGGCCGCGCCCGGCGATCAGGTCCAGGAGCGTGCTCTTGCCGGCCCCGTTCTCCCCCACGATGATGACGCGCGCCCGGCTCCCCAGCATAAACGAGATGTCGTCCAACACGACCTGCGCGCCGTACCGCTTCGAGACGCCCTCCACGCTGATCGCCTGGTCACTGCGGAGTTCGGTCGGGTCCATATCCGGGTTGATCCGCAGCAGCCGGGGCGGCTTCGGCGCGGGGTTGGCCTCCAGCCGACGCAGGCGCTCCTCGGCGTTGCGGACGTTCCGCGAGATTGCCTTCTGCACGAACTCGCCGTGTCCGTCATACCCCATTTTGTCGTTGTCGGTCGGCGGGCGGTTGTGCGACACCTGCCGCGCACTGCCCCTGATGGCCCGACGTAGCTCCTTCATCTCCTCTTGCTGACGGGCGTACTCCTCCTCCTGGCGGGCATGCTCGCGCGCCTTCGCCGCCCGATAGGCGTCGTAGTTGCCGGTGTACTCGTTGAGGCCGTGCGTGTGCTCGTCGATCTCCAGGATGCGCGTGACGGCCCGGTTCAGGAAGTGGCGGTCGTGCGAGACGGCCACGAACGCGCCACGATACTCGGCCAGGAACGCTTCGAGCCACGCGGCGCTGGCGAAGTCCAGGTGGTTCGTCGGCTCGTCCAGCAACAATAGGTCCGGCGACTGGAGCAGTAGCGCAGCCAGCATCACGCGGGACCGCTCGCCGCCCGAGAGCGTGCCGGTGCGCCGGTCACGCGGCAGGTGGGCCAGCCGCAGGCCGTCCAGCACGGTGTCGATCCGGTGGTCAAGCTCATAGCCGCCACGTCGCTCGAAGCGGTCGGCAAGGTCGCCGTACGCCGCGAGAGCCGCCTCAAGCTCCATGCCCTGCGCCTGGGTCAGCACGCGTTCAAGCTCGCGCAGGCGCTGTTCAAGACTCCGCAGCCCGCCGACCGCCTCGCGGATCAGTTCATCAATGGTGAGGAGGCCGACCGACTCGGCCGGCTCTTGTGGCAAGTAGCCGACATCGACGCCCGCCGCGATGGTGACCCGGCCGTCGTCCGGCGGCCGCTCGCCGGTGATGGCGCGCAGCAACGTGGACTTGCCGGAGCCGTTTGCCCCGACTAGCCCGACGCGTTCGCCGCTGTTCACCTGGAACGTGATGCTATCCAGCACCACGACCGGCCCATACGATGTGTGAAGTTGTTCGCCGATGAGGAACTGCATACGGGACGCTCCCTTCTGTGTCCTGGCCGCAGCCCCCAGAAGGGTGGCGGGCGGGTCGGACGCCTGTGGAGAAGGAGCCGAACGGTCCCAACCATAGCCCTCGTGCCGGTGGCCGAAAAGGACCACACGGGGCGTGAGGGCGTGGCGGCGGGCGAGCGAGTGGCCGGGCGAGGACCGGCAAGATCGGGCGAACCGATCAGGGCGGGGCGGCTTCAGGGCATCTGAGGCGTGGAAGCGGTCACGTATACGCGGCGCTGATGCAGGCGGCCCTCGGACGACACTCGTACTCGCACGGCGTCGCGGGACCGGCCGGCGTGCCTTCAGAGAAGCACGCTGATCAGGCTGCTGTGCTCGTGCGCGTTAGTCGTTCCGCATGCCACTCATCGGCCGCCTGTACCCCTTGCCTGTCGGCTGTCCTCAGATGGTGCCGTTGCCGGCGTCAGCGCGCAGCATCGGGCTGTGCGCGCCGTTGGAGGCGTTGCGCCTCACCACGAACCAGTATAGCGAACCCGCCGCGTGCCAGTGCAACCACGCTGCGGCAATTGCTCCCCTCTCCCACTTGTGGGAGAGGGGCCGGGGGTGAGGGCAGCCCTCTGAGCCGCTTACCTGGGTATTTCGGCAAACTCCATCACTCCACGGCCCACGCTGCAAATCTATAGCGGTGAGCGCGCACGCCATTCTGGGGGGTAAGCCCGCACCGTCTGGTACAGTCCGGCCGCCAGCCAGGAGGTATGCCGATGTGTGGAATCGCCGGAGCCCTCGACCTCGGAGCGGGGCCGGGCGTGCTCGACACCGTCGATCCGATGACGGCCTGCCTTTACCACCGGGGGCCAGACGAGGACGGCATCTACCGCGACGAGCACGTCGCGCTCGGGTCGCGCCGCCTCAGCATCGTGGACATCGCCGGCAGCACCCAGCCCATCGCCAACGAGGACGAAACCGTCTGGGTCGTCTTCAACGGACAGATCTACAACTACGTCGAACTGCGCGCCGACCTCGAAAAACGCCACACCTTCCGCACCCAGGGTGATACCGAGACGCTGGTGCACCTCTATGAGGAGCACGGCCCGGACTTCGTGAAGTTGCTGCGCGGCATGTTCGCCTTCGCCATCTGGGACACCCGCCGCAAGACGCTGTTGCTGGCGCGGGACCGGTTCGGCAAGAAGCCGCTGTACTACACGCGCACGGCTGGCACCCGCAATACTGGCCCTGCCGCCGGCGGCTTCCGCTTCGCCTCCGAGATCAAGGCGCTGTTGCAGGCCGGCAACCTCGACACCACGCTCGACCCGACCGCCGTCTACCAGTACCTCTGCTTCGGCTTCGTGCCGCACCCGCGCACCGCCTACGCCGAAATTGCCGCCGTGCCCCCGGCGCACTGGCTCCAGATCGACGCCGAAGGCCGCCAGACGTTGCAGCGATACTGGCAGTTGCCCCCCGGCGGCACCTTCAAGGGCAGCCGCCAGGACGCGCTGGAGCAGATCCGGACAGTCTTCGACGAGTCCGTGCGGATACGCCTGCGGAGTGATGTGCCGGTCGGGGTCTTCCTGAGTGGCGGCATCGACAGCGGCCTGGTGACGGCCTCCGCCGCGCGGGCATCCGCCGAGCCGCTCCAGAGCTTCTGCATCGGGTTCGCGGATCAGCGCTTCGACGAGCGGCCGTTGGCGCGCCTCGTGGCCGAGCAGTACGGCACTCGCCACACCGAGGTACTGGTAGACCTGAACGCCGAGGTAGCCCGCCCGGAAGACCTACTGACCCGCCTTGTCTCGATGTACGACCAGCCGTACGCCGATTCGTCGGCCATCCCTAGCAACGTCGTGTCGCGAGAGGCCCGCAAGCACCTGAAGGTGGTCCTGAACGGCGACGGTGGCGACGAAGCGTTCGGCGGCTACCGCCGGTACAGCGCCGCGCTGCTGGCCGAGTGGATGACGACGACCCTGGGTCCGGTCGGAGCAATGGCCGCGCGCCACGCGCCGTCGCCGCGCCAGCGACGCGGGCCAGTGGCCTTCGCGCTGCGCTTGCTGGAGGGCATGGCCCTGCCCCCGCGCGAGCGGTACCTGCGCTGGAGCGGCCTGTTTACCGACGCCGACGCCGCGACGCTCTGCCAGCCCGACTTCCTGGCGCGCGTGCAAGAGCCGGCCGGCCGCGTGGTGGACGCGCGCATTGAGCAGGCGCTGGCCTGGGGCATCCGCGAGCCGGCCGCGCTGATGATGGCCGCCGACGCGACGCACGTCCTGGTTGACGATTTCCTGGTCAAGATGGACATTGCGACGATGGCGAACTCGCTGGAAGGACGGTCGCCGTTCATCGACCACGTGCTGGTGGAGCTTGCCGTCAGCCTGCCGGACCGGCTGCGGGCGTCGGCGTTCCAGACCAAGCCGCTGCTGCGCGAACTGGCCCGCGAGCGGCTGCCTGCCGCGCTGGTGAAAGCGCCGAAGCGCGGCTTTGAGGTGCCGATGGCCTCCTGGCTCCGCAACGAGTTGCGCGGCATCCTCCAGGAAACTGTCCTGGCCCCCGACGCGCGCATCCGCGAGATCGTGCGGCCGGAGGAGGCGCGCCGGCTCGTCACGGAACACCTGACGGAGCAGCGCGACCACGCGATGCGCCTCTGGGCCCTGCTGACGCTGGAGTGGTGGCTGCGCTCGGAGCGCGCCCCGCACGCCGCATGACCGCGGGTCAGTCGTCGTCGGGCGGGGCGGCCGGCAACTCCACCACGAAGCGGGCACCGTGCGGGACCGCGGCCGTCGCCCGAATTGTGCCGCCGTGCAACTCCACCAGCGACTTGACGATGGCAAGCCCCAGGCCGCTGCCAGCCTCGCCGCGCCGGCTGGCGTCCTTGCCGCGATAGAACCGCCCGAACACCAACTCCCGCTCTGGCTCCGGAATGCCGGGGCCGCTGTCAGCGACGGCGATGCGGACCCGGCCATCCAACGCGTCGGCCGACACGGCGATCCGGCCTCCATCGGGCGTGTACTTCGCGGCGTTCGACAGCAGGTTGGTCAGGATCTGCTCGACGCGCCGGCGGTCGCCCAGGATCGGCGCGGTGTCGGCCGGTGCGTCTACCGTGATCGTCTGGCGGCGCTGCTCGAACAGGTTGGCCAGTGCCGCGACGCTGCCCGCCAGGATGCTCGGCGTGTCCAGCGGGCGCGAGTCCAACTCCAGGCGGCCGGCGTCCAGCCGGCTCAAGTCGAGCAGGTCGCCCACGAGGCCGATCATGCGGGCACAGTTGCGGTCGATGGTGTCCAGGAAGCGGCGCTGCACCCGGCTCAGCCGTCCCTCGTCCTCGTCCACCACCAGTTCAAGCGCACCCTTGATCGCCGTCAGCGGCGTCTGTAGCTCGTGCGACACCACGCCGAGCAACTCCGAGCGGGCACGCTCCACCTCCTGCTCGCGGGTGGCGTCGCGCAGGACGGTCACGAACCCGAGCGCCTGCCCGGCCTCCCCGACGACCGGCGCGGAGTAGCTCCGGATGACCCGCTGACTGGCGTCCTGCTCCGCAAGGGCGGCCGGGGCGGCGTCAAACGTGGAGTCAGGATTGCCGTCAGGGATGTGGAGCAGTTGACGCGCCACCGGGTTCGCGAGGATCACGCGGCGCTGCTCGTCGGCCACGATGACGCCCTCGGCGAGGCTGCCAAGCACCGCTTCGAGCCGCACCGCGCGGTACCGCTGCTCCTCGGCGTCACGCACGACCGCCGCCGCTGTATCGTCAATGACCGCATCGAGCAGCGACCAGGGGCCGGCTCGGTTGGCCCGGCCGGTTGCGCCAGTCGGGCGTGGAGCGGTGCCGCTGCCTGCGGGTGGCTGCGGCGCGATGCTGCGGATGCGGGCGGCGGCTGCCTGGAGTCGGCCCACCTGCCACCGCCCGACCGACATGCCCAGAAACGCCGCCAGCAGCGCACCACTCAGGGCGGTGCTATAGGCCACGGTGCGCGCCCACTGCACGGCGTCGTCGGCGGCCTCAGCGGACGGCCCGACCAGGACCGTGCCGATCTCCTTCGGACCGTTGGAGACGGTGCGGGCGGCCAGCAAGAACGACTCGCTGCCCAGGCGCACCCGCTTGAAGCGATCAGCACCGGGCACCAGCATGTCGCCGTCAATCGTCTGGTCCGTGGCGAAGGAGAACGAGCGCCGGATGCCGCGCGACGCCGCCACCAGCCGGCCGTTCTGGATCAGGGCCACGTCCAGGCCGGTCATCCGCAGCGACGTGTTCAGGAAGCCGTCGTCTAGGCTCTGCGCGACGACGACCGTCCCCGGCACGACCTCGCCGTTGACCCGCAGCGGCGCGGCGGCCTGGACGGCGAAGCCCGGCGTCCGTTCCTGCAGCACCACCACCGACTTGCCCTGCTGTGCCTGCTTTGCCTCCCAGGTGGTCCCGAACGGCAAGTTGCTGGCCGGGTCGCTGGCGAGCGTGCGGCCACCGCCGTCGAGGATGGCGACCAGCGTCGTGCGGAGGCCGGCCCGGATCTCGCCCGTGCTCTTCACGAGTGCTTCGGGCGGCGCGCCCTGGCTGGTGAGCAGCCCCAGCCGGCTACCGGCAAGGTCGGCGTTGTTGACAGCGCGGGTGCGTTCGGCGTCCACCAGGGCGGCAGTGGCGTCCAGCCCGAGCGTCGCACGGACGCGGGCGTCCTCAATCTGGCGAGCCTGATACCCCCAGACAATCAACTCGGCGGTGATGACAGCGGGCACCAGCACCAGTAGGAATGCCAGCAGCCCGCCCATCGCGCGCGGCCCGAGCCTCGGCAACCGGAACGATGGCAGGAATCGGCGCAGTCCCGTGCGCGGGGCAGGCGGCGAGCCGGCCGCTTCTGACGGGGCAGCGTCACGCCTGCCCGGCCGCCCGGCCGGGCGCGGCTTCCCGAACTTCGGAAGCGTGAACCACACCTGCGGTGCCTGCATCGTGTGGGTATGGTACCGCGCCAGGCACTCGGCCCGGCCGGAATGCGTCGTGTGCTGCATTGTGCCATCGTGGGCGCGACTATGGATTTTGACGACATAGGTCGGTCGCCGCGTCAGACGATTGCCCTCACCCCCGACCCCTCTCCCGTGGGGGGGTGGGGGGGGGGGGGGTGCGGGGGGTGCCCCCCCCACGCGCCCCGGGGGGGGGGGGGGGGGGGGGGGGGGGCCCCCCCCCGCGAAAGTGGAGCGGCGACAATGCCCTGCCCGTGCGAAACAGGAAAAGCAGCGTCACTTCAAAACTCGCCGACCCGTCATTCCCGAGCGCCCCCACCCCAGCCCTCCCCCGTAAAACGGGGGAGGGAGCCAAGCGTAAGCAAAAGCAACGCCACCGCCCGATCTTGGCCACCGCCCTTGCTCCAGCCCCTCCCCGATTGCGGGGGAGGGAGCCAAGCGGAAGCAAAAGCATCGGC
>JBBQBU010000066.1:0-16959 GCA_038318015.1 Chloroflexota bacterium
GCGAGGAGACGCACAACCTCGGTCAGGCGTCTGCTCCGACGCGCGTACGGAGCAACCACCCGGGGCAGCCGTTCAGTGAAGATCCGACGCGCACAGGTCGGCTGGCGGCAGAAGAACTTGCGGACGCGAAGCCGGACCTGAACAATCTGCTGCCCCCAGGGCAGATCCGTGATCGTCCGCTGATACTGGCCGTGGACTGCTTCGGACCAGGTGCCGCACACCGGGCACGTGCCTCGGGGTGACGTCGCGACAAGGATGGCGACGATCTGGTCCGGTCTGATCGTCATGTCGTCGAGCCGGAGACCGTGATCGGTCGGAAGAAGGGTGGTAGCGAGGGTACGAGTGGTTGGCATCACTCCAAATCGTACCGGCCACCACCAGGACTTCACCAAAAGTGAGGGAGAGCCCAAATCCGGGACAATGACCCTGGAACTTTTTCCACCATCCCTCCGTTATATGGAGCGAGCGTGCGAACGCAGTGTCGCCATCACTCCTGCTAGCCGATGGGGAATGCGCTACCACTTCAGCCTACGTGCATTGGCTTCGGCCAATGATGAAGGAGCGTCCAGATGATGGCGGAAGACTCCGTCAGCACAGAGGTCACCGCTGAGCGAGAATCTGAATCGTTCAGTGAGGCGCTTCCCCTGTACTTGCAGGAAATCGGCCGCGTGCCGCTCCTGACGGGGGTGGCCGAGGTCGAGCTGGCAAAGGCGATTGAGGCTGGCACCGCGAGCGCAACGCTGCTCAAGGAAGGCAAGTACCACCTGGCGTCAGACCTGGAAACGCTGGCGACGGTCATCGAGCGCGGCAGCGAGGCCCGGCGACGGCTGGTTGAATCGAACCTGCGGCTGGTGGTAAGTGTGGCGCGCCGCTACATGAACCGGGGCATTGCGCTGGGCGACCTGATTCAGGAAGGCAACATTGGCTTGATGCGCGCGGTCGAGAAGTTCGACTACCGGCGCGGCTTCAAGTTCAGCACCTATGCGACGTGGTGGATTCGGCAGGCGGTCAGCCGGGCGCTGGCCGACCAGAGCCGCACCATCCGCGTGCCAGTCCACATGGTCGAGACGATCAACAAATACGTGCGCGTCGGTAGCACGTTGCAGCAGGAGCTTGGCCGCGAGGCGACCGTCGACGAGATTGCGGCGGCGATGGAAACGACACCCGAGAAGGTCCGCGAGATTATCCGCATCCTGCCGCAGCCGATCTCGCTTGAGAGCGCGGTTGGCGACGATCAGGACGCGGTGCTGGCTGACTTTATCGTGGATGAGAGCCTGCCGGACATGGACGATGCTGCCGCGCAGATCGTGCTGAAGGCGCAGGTTGACGGGGTGCTGTCCACGCTCAGCCCGCGCGAACGGCGGGTGATCGAACTGCGCTTCGGGCTTGACGGCGACAAGCTGTTCACGCTGTCGGAAATCGGGACGGAACTGGGCGTGACCCGCGAGCGCGTCCGGCAGATTGAGACGAAGGCGCTCCGCAAGCTGCGGCACCCGAGCCGCTCGCAGAAGTTGCGCGAGTTCATGGAGTAGCCTGCGCGGCTGCGCTCCAGTGCGCTCCCCTGGTGGGTGAGCGTGCCACCTCTGACGTATGAAGGCCCGCCCCGCTGTTTGGGGACGGGCCTTCAGCGTTAGGGCGTGGGAACAGGCTGCGGGCACCGTTCGTCCGGCGGCGTCGTTCAGCGGAGTGGGTGCGAGAGATCTTTCCACCCCACCATGGCCCCCCTGTGCTGCGCGGAATCCCCACGGTGCTTCGCCACGCTTGCTCAGCATGACAGGACCGTGGCCGAGGCTTCCGCTTCGAACGCGTGTGGTCGGCACGGCGCAACGTCAATCGTGACGGTCGCAGCAAGGGGCGCTTCGGTGGTGGTGGAGTCGGCTGGGGACTATTCGGTGGCGGCGAGCAGCGCGGCGGCGTGGTGGCGTATGGCGTCCTTCAGCGCGGCCGGGTGGCGAATGACGATCGGCCAGTGCAGCCCTGACAGGTAGCGCGCCATCCAGTCCAGGTCTTGCACGTAGCCGCGCAACGCGACGCCGCCCTCGGCTTCCTCCAGCGTCCCGACGCCCGGCAAGATCCAGTGGCGGGCCGTTGCCAGGTCCGTCCTGATGAGCACGTCCAGTACGTGCTCGCTGGGCATGGTCGCGATGGTGCGGATCACGAACGCCAGCGCGTCGAAGCCCGTCGGTCGCACGAACGACACATCCAGCAGGCTGGCCTCAACGATGCGGTCGAGGCGGAACATGCGCGACTCCTGGCGCAAGTGGCAGAACCCGACGCAGTACCAGCGCCCGGTGCGGTACACCACGCCGTATGGGTCCACGTCGCGCTCCGAGTCGGTCGGCGCGCTGGGGCGGCCGGCGCGGTACTTCAGGTGGACCCGCCGCGATTCCTGGGCCGCCACGCTGATCGTTACCACCACGTCCGTCGCTGGCGCATCGAGGGCGGTACGCAGGTCCAGCGTCAGGACGCCGGAGACGGCCTGTACCTGGGCGCGCAGGTTGGCCGGCAGCACCCGTTCGATCTTGGCCAGCGCGCCTTCTGTGGCCGTCACGTCCATCGTCAGGCCGATGCGCCGCGCCGCCAGCAGCCCCAGCACCACCGCCAGCGCCTCGTCGTCTGAGAACATCAGCGGCGGCAGTTTGAAGCCCGGCCGCAGCCGGTACGCGCCGTAGCGGCCAAGCTCGGCCTCGACGGGAATGCCGAGGTCGCGCAGCATCGTGATGTACCGGCGGACGGTCCGCTCGTCCACCTCCAGGCGGCGGGAAAGCTCGCCGCCGCTGATCCGCCCGCGCGATTGCAGCAGTTCCAGCACGGCCAGTAGGCGCGTGGTCGGATGGTACATCTGTTCTGGTTTTGCCCCTGCGCGGCCCAAAGCGGACCGAATCTGTCCGTCTTCGATGATAGCCTTGTGGCGACGAAAAGGAGAGGACGTTCCCACGAGAAGGGAGGCGCAGATGCTCAACCTGTACTTCTTTGAGGAGCAATTGAAGGCCGAACGGGAGGAGCGCGACCGCGTGCACCGGCAGCGTGCGCGGTGGGCCGAGCATGGTCCGGTGGACGGGTCGCGTCTACCCGCCGCTTCTTCCTCGGGCTGACAGGCCGGCTGCGCTTGACCTACGTCCTGAACTGGCTGCTGCTCATCGCGATGATGCTGGAGATAGTCTCTGGCATCATGATCTCTGAGGCCGTGCTGCCGGCGCTGTGGGCCGGCCCGCCGGCGGGCGCACTACGCCGTCGTTGACGCGCGGCATGCCGAAGATGCTGGCTGAGGCCGCAATCATGGCGGTGGTGACGACGATTGTCGTCCTGCTGCTACGCGGCCGGACGGCGATTCGGCGCCGGTCCGCGCAGGCCTAGCGCGGAGGTCAATGGCGAAAGGCGTTCGGCCGGCCGGCCTACTCGTCGCCGAACAGCGGCAGCAGCGCGTTCGCGTTGGCACCCTCAATCGCCAGCAACCGCAGCTTGGTCCGCACGCCACCCGTCGCCGAGAAGCCGCCGTTCTTGCCGCCGGCCGCCACGACTCGGTGGCACGGTACGATGATCGGGAACGGGTTGGCCCCGAGCGCCTGCCCGACGGCTCGCGCCATGCTCCGCTCGCCCATGCGCGTCGCGATCTCGCCGTAGGTCAGCGTCTGGCCGGGCGGGATGGTCCGGGCGATCTCGTAGACGCGGCGGTTGAAGTCGGGCACGGCGTCCAGCGCCAGTGGCACTGCCGTCAAGTCAACCGCCTCCCCCTGGAGCAGCAGCCCGATCTGCTCGATGACGGCGTGGACGGCCGGCGGCGGGGCTGCCTCACGTGCGCCGGCGTGGTGCCGCAGCAGCCGAGTGCGCGTCAGCGACTCGTTCGCCTCCGGTAGCTGCACGCCCGTGATGACGGCGCGGGTGTCCCAGGCGATGCCGCAGATGCCGATGGCCGTCGGGAAGAGCGCGAAGCCGGATCGGGCGGCAGGTGGGTCGGTGCGAGTCTCTGGCAGTGACATCATGTGCGTCCTCCCACACGTACAACACGATGCGTCGCCACTACGGTTTCGCGTAGATCAGGAAATTGCCGTGCTGACCGGCGTACTGGTAGCCATGCTCGCGCAGCAGTAGGCCATCGTAGGCCCTCCGCAACGTCTCCTCGCCGACCTCCAGCACGATGATCCGGATGGGGATGCCGAGATAGGTGTTGTCGAAAGCTTGCGCCCCCTGGATGTCCCAGACAACGTGCTGCCACGACTCCTGATCGACATACTCACGGCTGCGCGTGTACCACGCGACCTCCTTCGCCGCGACGATCATCTCGCCAGGGCGGCGCATCGCGTCCACGGCTGCGGCGGCCTCGCGCTGGCCGTACCGCCCGTAGTAGTACGTCGTTGAGCCGATCAGCGCCTTGTGCGTCAGGTTGAGCGCCACGGACCAGGAGAGCGTCAGGACGACCAGCGCCACCGGCAGGCTACTCAGCAGGTTGCGCCGGCCAAGCAGCGCCCAGGCCACCGCAAGCCCCAGCCCGACCAGCAGCGGGATGATGACCAGTTCATTGTTCAGCGTCTCTTCCCAGAGGATGCCCCAGGCGACCGGCATGCGGTCCCAGTACCACCAGACCAGTAACCCGCCCGTCAGGAGCGCCGCGACAATCTGGGCCGGCGGCGGCCTGCCGGCAGTGCGCGCGACTAGCACGGCACTGGCGGCGGCCCACAGCGGCAACATCGAGGCGTGGTACTTCGGGAAGTTGCCGGCCAGTTTGAAGATATACGCCAGATAAATCGCAGCCCCGAGCACCACGAGCAGATCGCTGGCCGCCAGTCGCTTGCCGCGTAGCAGATTCCAGAGGCGCGGCAGCCCGGCCGCCACGAACAGCAGGCAGAAGAACGGCCCAACCCAGAGGATAGCCGGGCCCACGCCCATCAGGAAGGCACGGAGGCTCACCAGTCGGTCGCCAGAGCTGAGGCTGCTATCGATAGCCTCGTTGCGGACGACATCCAGCGTGTAGCCGATGGGCAGCCCGGCCGCCGTGCTGATGCCCAACCACGTCACCGTGAAGATGGCCCAGCCGAGCGCCACTGCCACGGCAGCCTGGAGTGCGCCGCGCCAGCCCACCGGCTGGAAGAACCGCGTAAATACCAGCGCCACGCCAAGCACCAGCGGCGTCGTCATCTTGGCCCAGAGGGCGACGGCGTAGAGCAGCGCGAACGCCAGAATCGTGAGGGGACGCCAGGAGCCGGGCAGCCGGATCGCCAGCCAGACCTGCACGATAATCATCACCATCAGCACCGTATTGTCGATGTCAAGCACCATCGTTGCCTGGATCGCCAGCGGGTTGAGCACGTACAGCGCGACGGCCACCACCCCGGCCGCCAGTGCCTGCGTCGAGGAACCGGTTTGCCCGAGCGTCACCCGCCGCGCAAGGTCGAAGGCGAAGCCGGCCGCGATCAGGAAGCTAATGACGCCGATGCTGCGCGCCGCCCGCTCGCCGTCCCCGAACAACGCCACGGTTAGCCCCAGCAGGTAGAGATAGAGCGGCGGGTGCCAGAGCGCCCACTGCTGTTGCTCCTCGTAGAGGTGCACAATGTACCCCTGATTGCCGAACGGGATACCCGTATCGGCAATGGCGCGCGCCCCGAGGATGAAGCTCACGTCGTCATAGACGAACGGGCGGCCGATCTGCGCGCCGATGAACCAGAGCGCGCCGCCGATCAGTGCTGCCACGACCAGGAGCGCTGCGCTCCAGGCCGCCGCGCCAGCGCCAGCCGGTTCTGGTCGATTCGTGGCGTGCGGGGTAGACGGCGCAGGAACGGGTTCTGGGTCGAGCGGCCTGGACGTCCCAGCGGTTGCGGTCATCGTGCGTCGTCCCTCTCAGGCGTTCACATCATCTGGTTGGCGGCTCAGGCGTGGTGCTCAGGCAGGGTGCCCTCGCCCATCGGCGCCCATCGAGCCGGCCGAACGGTAGCAATTGCCCGCTGCCGGACTCAAGGCAAAGCGGCCAATACGGGGGGTGGAACGGCTAACTCGGCGGCTCCTGACGGGTCAGTGAACGCCAGAGGCTGCCGGCCAGCCGCCGCGCCAGAATCAGCGTCAGGCTGGTCACGGACGCCGTCAGTCCAGCCCACATCACCACCTTGACCGTCCCTGAGGGTGCCGAATCGTGCGCGGCACCAGCCGTGTCGCCCGGCCCCGCCGAGGTCTTGCGCGCAGCCTCGGCGACCGGTTCTGGCAGCTTGTTCTCAAGGATGGCGTTCAGCAGCGCGCCTGCACACAGGATCATTCCCAAGAAGTAGAACCACGTCATCAGCAGCAGGAAGATGCCCAGCGCTTTGTACGCCGCAAAGCCACCTCCGAGGAACCGGAGATACAGCGGGAAGATCTGGGTCAGGGCGACGAAGAGCACGCCTGCCAGCACCGCGCCCTTCCAGACGTGCCACAGGCGCAGCCCGGCATTCGGGACAAAGCGGTACAGCACCAGGAACATCAGGATGGCCGACGCCAGCGAGATGACCCACCCGAGCAGGAAGGCGAAGTACGGCAACTCGAATGGGAGCACCTGCGACGAGATACCGACCAGGAACCCGGCGGCGCTGCTGCTGGCGACCGTCACCGAGATCAGCACGGCGTAGACGGCCATCATCGCGAACGACATCGCCCGCTGCCAGACGAAGCTGCGGTCTGGCGCCCTATAAAAGCGGTTGAACGCGATCGCCATCGTGCCGAACAGGTTGGAGCCGCTCCACAGCAGCCCCACGACGCTGACGATACCGAAGATGCCACCGAGATCGCGCGTCTCGATAATGACTCCGACGAGCTCGCTGGCCTGCTTGGGGAACTGGCTGGCAATCGCATCGGCAATGGCGGTGAGCCGCGCCGGGTCGCGCAGCACCAGCCCGGCGATGGACAGCATGCCGATGACGAGCGGGAACAGCGAAAACAGCAACTGCCAGGCGATGAGGATGACCCCTTCGCCGGCCCGCAGCTCTCCCCAGGCGGTCGCGTACTGTACGACGGGGTTCTTCTTGGCGCTTGTGAGCACCTTCTCGATCATCTGCCTGCTACCCACCCGTCGCTCTCGCCAAGGCTGTGCGACCAGGACTGTCGCGAGGACAGCATACCCGGTCAGGCCATTGGACGGCGCGTCTCTCCGACCACCGGTTCCGCGCACAGGTCGGCGGGCGGATTGACCGGCTGCCACCGCTCCCGTACCATCGGTCGGACGGTGTGCCCACTTGCCGCTGCCTCGCGCCCGGACGACATCGCCAGGGCATCGCCGCTGATCGTCAACAGGAGGCCGCAATGACCAAAGTAGAGACGACGCTGCGCGAACTAGGCTTGTCGCTGCCAGATGCGCCTGCACCGATGGCGAACTACGTCCGCGCCGTGACGGTGGGGAACCTCGTGTTCCTGTCGGGGCACGGGCCGTCGCTGAACGGCGAACTGGCGTATGTGGGCAAGGTGGGCGCGGAGCGCACCATCGAAGAGGGGTACGCCGCCGCCCAGTTGACCATGCTGAACTGCCTTGCCTCGCTCAAGCAGGAGATTCACGATCTCGACCGCGTGGAGCGCGTCGTGAAGCTGCTGGGCATGGTCAACTGCACGGAGGACTTCGGGTACCATCCGGAGGTCATCAACGGGGCGTCTGACCTACTGGTCAAGCTGTACGGCGAACGTGGCCGCCACGCGCGGTCGGCGGTTGGGATGCAGAGCCTGCCGCGCGGCATCACCGTCGAGATTGAGATGATCGTACAACTGCTGGACGGCTCCGAGTAGGCCGTCGCCGGCCGGCACGGCACCGCTTGGATGTCTCGGCACGCTACCCGACAGCGTACGACTGGTCACTTCGCGGTGATATGGCGGTGAGGCGGTCGCCCACCGCCTATAATCTGGTGAGGCCGGGGGGTCTACGCTGGCTCCCCGAGCATGCTCGCGGCAGCCTGTTGAGTAGATGGTGCGCTGTGAGCCGTTCGGGCTGTGAACGGTGGCGATTTCTAGCGATGTCGCGCGAGATCTTGACGGCGTCGCTGCCGCCCTGATTAAGCGCATCATTCCGAACGTCAATCTGCTTGCAGACCTGCTGCACGCGGATGTGTTGCTGTTCGCGCGGGCGGGCACGCACATCGAAGTCATTGAGCACGCCCAGCCGAGTCCGGTCCCGTCGGTGTATCAGGACTCGCAGCGCGGGCGTCGTCTGCGGCCGGATCAAGTGCAGCCCATCGCCCGTATTCTGTTCCAGGGGCGGCAGCGCCACGAGGTCCAGGGGGCCGTCGTGGGCGGCGTGCCGATCCTCCGTGAAGTGTTGTCCGTCCGCGACAGTGATGGCCGGGTGGTTGCGGCGCTGGCAACCGAGACGGCGATGATCGAGCATGAGCGGGTCCGCAAGCGGACGGGCATCCTGCGGCGGGCGCTCAACCGGGTCCGTGATCTGGTCGCACAGGGGCGGCTAGAGGGCGGCGAAACGCTGGGGCGGCTCGGCCTGAACGATGGCATGCTGATCGTCGATGCGGACGGGGTGATCCAGTACGCATCCAGTGTGGCCGAGGGGCTGTACCGCCTGCTCGGCATCGTAGACATGCTGGAGCGCACGCAACTCTCCGAACTGGACACGAACGAGTACCTGGCGTTCCGAGCCATGGAGACGGGCGTCTGCCTGGAACAGCGTGTCGCGGAACTGGATCGCATTTGGATCAAGAAGGCGATCCCACTGGTGGCCGGCGAAAACCCTGGCTGGACAAGCCGCCTGCCGGGCACCTTCGGACGGCAGCCGGTCGGGGCTATCGTCATGATTCAGGATGTTACCCTGGACGTGCGGAAGGAGCAGGAGCTGAAGGTCAAGAGCGCCATGATCCAGGAGATTCACCACCGGGTGAAGAACAATCTCCAGACGATCACGGCACTGCTGCGGCTCCAGTCGCGCCGGGTCACGTCCGAAGAGGCGTCGACGGCCTTGAAGGAGGCGGTCGGCCGGATCATGAGCGTGGCCGTGGTCCACGAGTTCCTGTCGCAAGATGAATCGAGCATCATCAACATTCGGGAAGTCTGCAAGCGAATCGTGCAAGAATTCGTGACTGGCACGCTCGACCCGATGAAGCAGATAGAACTCACGCTCGAAGCTGAAGGGCAGTTTTTGCTGCCTGCTCAGCAGGCTACGTCCTGCGCGCTGATCGTGAATGAGCTGATCCAGAACGCGGTGGAGCATGGGTTCGAGTATAAGGACCAGGGCACCATCGTCGTGCGGCTGCTCCAGACTGACGACAGCATGGCGATTGAGATTGAGGACACCGGCGAAGGGTTGCCCGAGGACTTTGACCCCGCGAAGGGCGGGCTGGGCCTCCAGATTATCCGGACGCTGGTCCGCGACGATCTCAAGGGGCAGTTCACACTGGAAGATGATGGCGGCGTGCGAGCGGTGGTGTCGTTTCCGCGCTGGCGACCACCACGAAATCACGTGTCTGAGACACGAGGAGGCAAGCTATGACCAAGCGTCGTATCGTTATCGCGGAAGATGAGCCACTCGCGCGGCTCGACCTGGGGCAGATGCTGGAGAACCTCGGGCATGAGGTCGTTGGGCAGGCGGGTGACGGCCGGACGGCCGTCGATCTGGCGCGTGAGCTGACCCCCGACCTGGTCATCATGGACATCAAGATGCCCGGCGAGATCGACGGGCTGGGCGCGGCCGGCCTCCTGGCGGAGGAGCGGGTTGCCCCGGTGCTGTTGCTGACGGCGTTCTCGGATCAGGAGTTCATCGACGGCGCGCGCGACGCCGGCGTCATGGGCTATCTCGTGAAGCCGTACGGCGAGAATCAGCTTGCCCCGGCCATTGAGGTCGCGTTGGCCCGCTTCGGCGAGTTCACCCAGCTACAGCAGGAGCTTGGCAGCACGAAGGAAGCGCTCATCACCCGCAAGATTGTGGAGCGGGCGAAGGGCGTGCTGATGGACACGGCCGGCTTGAAGGAGTCGGAGGCGTTCCACCGCATCCAGCGCCTGAGCATGAACAGCCGCAAGTCCATGCGCGAGGTCGCAGAGGCGATCCTGCTGACGCACGGCATCGAGCAGCCGCGGTAGTCAGGGTTCTGGGTGCTAGGGGAGAGGGACTCGGCAGGGTGCGAGATGCAGCGTGCCCGTATCCCGTCCCCTAAAACCTGACACCCACCACCCTACGGCGCGGCTCCGGGGACCGGTAGGCCGGCCAGCGCCGCCACGAAGAAGATCACCGAGCCGGCCAGGAACAGGCTGAACATGCTGACGGCTACCGCCAGCATGAAGCCGCACCCGAACTTGAAGCCAGCCCCCACCGAGAGAGCCAGCGGCAAGTACATCGGCTCCTGCGGCTCGTAGCCGTACGACAGCCCGGTATCCAGGTCGGAGTGGAACGGCAGCGGGTCGTGGCGCGGATCGTGGCGTTCCGGCGCAAGGCCGAGCGACCCGAAGCCGCGCGGCTCGGCACCGGCCTCCGAACGCAGCCCTTCAAGGCCACGCGGCGTCACGGTACTCTGATTCGGCATGGGGGTGGAGGCCGTCGGCGGCGCGGTGGGCGCTGGCTGCGGCGCTCCTGGGGTCGGCGCGTGTCCCGCCTCCGACCGCTGGGTATCGTCCTGCAAGCGTGATCCTCAATGCAGGCGTGCCGCCCTCGTCAGGGCTCACGCGATCTGGCGCAGCGCTCCCGTCGACGCGGGGTCAGGAGCCGAAAGCGCGCCTCGCTCGTGGCCGGCGAACAGGTCGCCGGGTATCCGCCAGGAGGCCCGCCCATTCTACCCGATAGACGGCCGGTGCTGGGTTGTAGGTTCGGGGTGCTGATGCGAACTATGGCGTCACCCAGAATCTACAACCCGGCATCCAGTTATCGCGTGATCTGCACCTGCTCGTGCGCGTGGTACGAGCTACGCACCAGCGGGCCGGACTCCACGTGCGTGAACCCGAGGTTCTTCGCGATGACCTTCAGGTCCGCGAACTCCGCAGGGTCCACGTACCGCTCGACCGGGAGGTGCTTCATCGTCGGGCGCAGGTACTGGCCGACCGTCAGCACGTCCACGTCGGACGCCCGCAAATCCTCGAAGACCTTGAGCAACTCGTCGCGCTCTTCTCCGAGACCGGCCATCAAGCCGGACTTACTGGCAACGTCCGGGGCCAGGTCTTTGGCCCGCTTCAGTAGCTCCAGCGACTGCGTGTAGATCGCCTTCGGGCGCACCCGGCCGTAGAGGCGTGGCACCGTCTCCATGTTGTGATTGAGGATGTCCGGCCTGGCGTCCATGACGATCTTGAGCGCGTCCCAATTGCCCATGAAGTCCGGAATCAGCACTTCAATACCACAGTCGGGCACACGCTCGCGTAGCAGCCGGATCGTCTCGGCGAAGATCTCGGCACCGCCGTTCGGCAGGTCGTCGCGCGTCACCGATGTGATAACGATGTGACGAAGGCCGATCTTCTCGACGGCTTCCACCAGCCGGCGCGGCTCGTCCGTGTCTAACCCCTCCGGGCGGCCGGTGGTGACCGAGCAGAAGCCGCAGTTGCGAGTACAGACCTCGCCCAGAATCAGGAACGTTGCGGTGCGGTTCTCCCAGCATTCGCCGATGTTCGGGCACAGCGCCTCTTCACAGATCGTGTTCAGGCGCTGCTCACGCATCAGCGTGCGAAGCTCGGTGTAGTTCGGTCCCTGGGGGAACCGCACCCGGAGCCAATTCGGGCGGTCGCCACGGGGCGCAGGCGCGCACGCGGACAGCGGCACGGTACGCGGAACGATCGGCAGAGGCATGGTCGCCATGGTGTGCTCGTCTTCTTCTCGGGCGGGGCCGCCACACTGCTGGCGACCCCGCCCGGCTGGGCTACTTGAATGCTAGTAGATTGTGGTGTCTGCGCCAAAAGCCTCGACGCGCTTCTTGACCGTCTGCAAGAAGCGCAGCGCCTCCGCGCCGTCCGCGATGCGGTGGTCGAACGACAGGCAGGCGTTCATCATGCTGCGGATGGCGATGGCGTCATCGTCCGTCACGACCGCGCGCTTGACAATGGCCTCCATCGTGATGATGCCGGCCTGGGGCTGATTGATGATCGGCCCGGAGGCGATTGACCCGAGTGCGCCAGTGTTGTTCACGGTGAAGGTGCCGCCGGACAGGTCGTCCATCGTCAAACGGCCTTCCCTGGCGCGCATCACCACCTCGCGGATCGAGAGCGCCAGGCCGGCGATGCTCTTATGGTCGGCGTCACGGACGACAGGGACCACCAGGCCGTTCGCCACCGCCACCGCGATGCCGATGTGAATACGCTTCTTCAGCACTACGCCCTGGTCGCTCCAGCGGGCGTTCAGCACCGGGTTCTCGCGCAAGGCCTCGACAACCGCCTTCACGAAGAACGGCAAGAACGTCAGCTCAAAGCCCTCACGCGCCTTCCACTCACGAAGCAGGCCGGCCCGGGCCTTGACGAGCGGGGACACGTCGATCTCGGTCATGCCCCAGGCGTGCGGCGAGGTCTGGATGCTGCGAACCATATGTTCGGCGATGGCACGGCGCATGGGCGTCAGCGGCACCAGTTCCTCGTCTAAGCCGACGGGAGCGGACGAGGCCGCAGCAGCCGGGCGGGCCGGGGCTGCTGGTGCGGCCGGCGGCGTGGGGGGAGCCGGCGGAGCGGCCGGGGCCGGCGCGGCACCCACCGGGGCCGGCTGCGGCTCAAGGGCAGGTTCGGCCACGGGCTGTGCGCCGCGCTGCTCGATGAACGCCAGGATGTCGTCCTTCGAGACGCGCCCGCCGACGCCGCTGCCGCCCACCTGCGACAGGTCGATGCCGTACTTGCGTGCCAGCGACCGCACGAACGGCGACGCCCGCTTCGGGGCGCCCCCTCCTGCGTCGGGGTAAACTCCGTCTTCGTCGGCCGGCGCATCCGCGACCAGCGAGCGGGCGCTCGGGTGGGTGCCGGCCGGTGCGGATGCCGCAACCTCGGCGGCGAGGGCCGGACTGGCGCTGGCGGTCGGGGCTGCTGCGGGAGCCGGTGCCGAGGCAGCAGCCAGTGGTGCGCTGGCCGGTGCCGCCATGCCGGAGCCGTCTCCAATGACCAGCAGCGCCGCGCCCACGGGTACCACGTCGCCCTCTTGCACCACGATCTGCTCGATCACCCCGGCGACGGGCGACGGGATGTCGACGTTGACCTTGTCGGTAATCACCTCGACAATCGACTCGTAGCGCTCCACCCGGTCGCCCGGCACCTTGAGCAGCTTGCCGATGGTGCCCTCGGCTATCGATTCCCCAAGCTGAGGCATCGAGACTGTCGTTGTCATACGCTCCTCGATCGTGTCAGTACGCCGCGAGCCGGCGGAGCGCATCCATGACGTCCTCGACGTTGGGGATGACGGCTTCCTCCAGGCTCGGGGCGTACGGAATGTGCGTGTCGGCTGCCGCAACCCGCAAGATCGGGCCATCGAGCCGCTCAAAATGGTCTTCGGCAATGATCGCCGCTAGCTCTGCGCCGATCCCACCCGTCTTGTTGTCCTCGTGGACGATGACGACCTTGTTGGTCTTGGCGACTGACTGCGCGATGGCGTCGCGGTCCAGGGGTGCCAGAGTGCGAAGGTCCAGCACCTCAACGGAGATGCCATCTGCCTGGACGCGTTCGGCGGCCTGCAGGGCCAGGTGGACCCCGACACCGTAGGAGATGATCGTCACGTCGGTACCGGCCCGCCGGACGACGGCCTGCCCCAGCGGCACGGTGATATCGCCCTCGGGCACCTCACCGCGCACCCGACGGTAGCTCTTCTTGTGCTCGAAGAAGAGCACCGGGTCAGGGTCGCGGATGGCCGCCTTCAACATGCCTTTGCAGTCGGCCGGCGTGGACGGCACCACGATCTTCAGGCCGGGGACGTGGAAGAACAGCGCCTCCACGCTCTGCGAGTGGTAGAGGCCACCTTGCACGCCTGCACCAAATGGCGCGCGCACCACAAGCGGGCACGAGTACGCGCCGTTCGAGCGGTACCGGATCTTGGCCGCCTCGTTGACGATCTGGTCGAAGGCCGGGTGGATATAGTCCGCGAACTGGATCTCAGCGACCGTGTGGACGCCCTGCATCGCCGCGCCAATGGCGACGCCGACGATGCCCAGTTCAGCTAGCGGCGTATCAATCACGCGGTCTGCGCCATAGCGCTGTTGCAGCCCGTCGGTCGCTCGAAACACGCCGCCGTGGATGCCAACATCCTCACCGAGCACGATCATGCCGGAGTCTCGCTCCATCTCTTCGTGAAGCGCCTCGTTGACGGCCTCGATCAGCGTCTTGATCGCCAATGCGACTCCCGCGAGCAGGCCGCCGTCGGCCCGCTGCTCGTCTGGTTCCGGCCGGCGTTCGGTCGGCCAGAATCCTGGTCGATGCGTCCCGGACGGATGGTGCCCGAGGCGTCCCTCATGGTAGCACACCACCTGTGAAGTCCCAGCGATCAGCGGCAGATTCTGAGGTGCCAGTCGAGGTGATGGCCGCCGGACCCGTTGGCAGGCTACCGCGTGCGTTTTATGCGCGGCCGGCGCTGACAGTTGCACCGGAGTTGCTCGGCCTGTGGCTGGTGCATGACGGGCCGGCCGGCCGGCTGGCCGGGCGCATCGTCGAGGTCGAGGCATACGTGGGCGTAGACGATCTTGCGTCGCACGCGTCAAAGGGGCTGACCGGGCGCACCAGCGTGATGTTCGGGCCGCCGGGCCACGCGTACGTCTACCTGATCTACGGTCTGCACCACTGCTTCAACGTGGTGACGGACAGCGACGGCGAGGCCGGGGCGATCCTCGTCCGCGCGCTGGAGCCGGCAGCCGACGTACCCGGCCGGACGGATGGCCCCGGCCGCCTCTGCCGCACGCTGGGCATCGACCGCACCCATAACACGCTCGACCTGACGGCTGAGGCGTGGGGGCCGTTGTGGCTGGAGCGGCGGCCCGGCCCGCCCGTGCTGGAGGTTGCCACGTCGCCGCGCATTGGCATCGACTACGCCGGCGAGTGGGCGGCTCGGCCCTGGCGCTTTTACGTGCCGGGCAGCCGGTCGCTGTCGGCGCGCCCGCGCCGCGCCGCCATTGGCCGCGCCTGACCTCGGTCGATGGGGCGCTGCCTGCCGGATCTGTCAGGACACTGGCGGCAGGGTGTTCCGCGTGAATCGTGAGGGTGCTTCGTGGTCCGGTATACTGCTGGTGCTGGTTCGTTTCGACGGCCCCCACATCGGGCTGGGCTCCTGCAGGCGGTGCGCTCACACCGTTGATGCATCCCCTCGTTGACTCGCGCTGACGGAACCACCAAGCTCAACCTCCCGGAGTCGGCGTTGAGTTTCGCAGACCGAGTCTTGAACTACCGTGAGTGTGGGCAGTCCTTCGTTTTCACAGCTGGTGAGCAAGAATTTCACGCATCAAAGGGGTTTGAAAACGATCCCTCGCGGTGTGCTGACTGCCGAGCAGCGCAAGGCTGCACGTGGCGAATCGGGCAGGTATAGCTAGGGCGGCTACGGTGGCAGCTACTGCAGTGGGGGGTATAGCGGCGGAGGCGGGAACGGTGGTGGTGGTGGTGGCGGCTATGTCCGCTCCGAGCGCACCATGTCTTCGGCAGTCTGCTCCGAGTGCGGGCAGGAGGCCAGGGTGCTGTTCCAGCCGCGCGGCGACCATCTCGGGTACTGCTCGGACTGCGTTTCGCGCCAGCGCGGGGATTTCAGCGGCGCGTACCGATAATCTACACACCAGGGCGTTGTCGGAGGCCGGGCGCAGCATGCGCGCGGCCTTTTGCGTTCCAGCGTCCCCGGCCAGTCCCATCCACGCGATAGTTCTAGAAGGAGCCTCTGTGCCGAAGAAGCCAAAGCGTAGGCCCATACGCAGACGACCACAGGATCGAACGGAAGAGCTTTCAGCCCAGCGGCGGTCGCTGGACACGGCGGCGCGCGGCATGATGGACGGCCGCTCGATTGAGCAATTGCGCTCTGAACTGTACGACCGTGAGTTGATTCTGGTTGAGGCCGACCGCGCGGCGCAGATGGAACCCGGCCCGTTGACACTCGCTCAGTTCCGTGCCGCTCGGTCGCAGGTCGAGGCGGCCAAGCGCGCCGTCGAGATGGCCGCTAGCGAGACCGAGTAGCCGCCGGCCGCTCCCCTCTCCCGGTTGCGACGAGGAGAGGCGGCGGAGCCGAGAGGCTCCGCCGTTTGTGGGAGAGGGGCAGGGGGCCGTAGGGATCAAGGGATGTTGCGGCTGCGGCCACAGTAATCCGCGACACGGGGATCTCGCGTCAGCGGAGGGGCCCCGCTGTACGTGTAGCCGATATGTGCGCCGCAGAGCGACCCATAGTGGACTGGTGGGGGCCGCGCGTCAGGACAAGTGTGCCTGGAGCATCCAGCGGTCCTTCTCCAACGCCCGCAGGATCTCCACGTACACGTCCTGGGTGTTCGGCTCGCTCACTGCGGCGTCCATCGACCCGCGCATCGCCTCGACGGCCACATCCAGCCGCTTGAGCAGTTCGTCAACGAGACGCGTCGCATCGCGCTCCTGGCGCGGGAACGCCGGCAGCGGCGTCACCTCGGCCGCTGCCTGGAGGGTGCCGTCAACCGCGCCGCCTAACGCAAGCGCCCGCTCGGCCACGGTGTCCGTGTGCGCATGGGCCTCGGTGGCCAGCCGATCTGTCAGCTCATGAAGCTGCAAAAAGGTGCGGCCGGTCAGGTTCCAGTGAGCCTGCTTGTAGCCGATGCCCAGGTCCGTCAAGATCGCCACCGACTGATTGAGCGCCTGCACCAGTTCGTCGCGCGCTGCTGAAGCGACCCCCGGCAGGCTCCTGGTTGCGAGTAGCACCGACTCTTGAGATTGCACTGTCTGGCTTGCCATGATTGGGTTCTCCATTACATTGGCGGGGTCGTACCCCTGTTGGGCTATGCACCATGTAGCCGCTGCCGCGTGCGGCTCTGCCCATCCTCTTATTTAACAGCGGCTGACGCATCGGTATTCCGCGCAAATGGGCCAATTCCGGGGCGCTGGTATACTCCCGCGCAAGGCGTCGTGGGGGGCACC
>JBBQBU010000067.1:0-16948 GCA_038318015.1 Chloroflexota bacterium
CTCGTCAGTCGGGCCGTAAATCAGGAACTCGGTGCCGCGCACGATGGCAACCGCGCCGCCAGCGTCTACGCGGTAGTTCGACGCAGGATCGGTCAGGGACTGGACGCGGTGCAGCGACGCGCCGAAGACCTGGAGCAACGAGATGTCGATACTGTGCCCGTTGCGACTCAGGTGCTCCACGACCAGCGTCGTCTCCTCCCCCATTTCGATCTCATTGCCCGCAAACAGCGTGATCAGGGCACCAGACTTCGACAGTGTGCGGATCTCGTCGCCCGCCTGGATGATGGTGCCACTGGGGGCCGGCTGCACCGCCCCACCACTGGACTGGATGACGGCCACCTGCCCGCGCAACACCGTCAGCGTCGCGCCGTCTGGCGTATCGGCCTGGGCGCGGGCCGGCGTCGGTGCGGCCAGCGGCAGCAGCAGCACCGCGATGGTCAACACGGATCGGAGCAGTATGCGAACGGCGACGACACCTTGCGCGAAGCGTGGTGAGCGAGATGCGTCGGTACGTTGGGGTTGGGGACACCGGGGCGGGGTGTGCAGCGGAAGCGTCTTCACAGGTCTGAACCTCGGCTACCGGTTGCCGCGACGGGCGACCGGGCAAATGGTGGGGCGGGCGGTCAGGCGGAAAGTGTGGCGGCACGGTCGTACGCGACGCCCGACGGGACCGCTACATATTCCGTGCGCCTCCGGGCGGCCACTCGGTACCGCATGCTCCTCCTGACCGCCGGCGGCAGCGTCATAGTAGCGTGATTGGGATGCCGAGCCGGCGGGCCTCGTCCAGCGCGCGGCCATCAGTCAGGTACACGGCGTTCTCGGTCTCGAACGGGATCCGGCTCAGATCAACAATGCCCTCGGCCAGGTGATCGACGCGCTGCTCGCCGATGGCCGGCAACAGCGTGGCGGCCGGCACGTAGTAGACGCGGTCAGGCCGGCCGCCAGTCGGGGTTGACAGACGCTCGCGGCGGGCGGCCAAGAGCTGCGAGACGCCCGAGATCATCCCCTCTTTGTCGGCGGCAAAGTTACCCTCGTCGTCGTAGACGCCCTGAAACTGGATGTTCCAGCCCCAGGCCATCAGCATGCCCAACTGGCCGCCGGTCTGGCGGGTGGCATCGTGGACAATTTCGATGTTCTGGCGGGCCTCGGGCATACCGCCGCCCTTCTTCAGTCCCCAGGCGTTGGCACCCGTCCAGAGCATCAGCGGCTTGTTGTAGACCCGTGAGAGCCAGCCGAACGTGCGGCACATGCCGTAGAGCAGCCGCACATTTTGCGGCGTGATCGTCCGGTCGATCAGGCCGTCGTCCAGGTGGGTATCCTCGGAGAAGATGAACGACGGCGGCGTCTGGGCGAAGATGCGTTCGATGTCCGGCAGGAACGGTACGTCGCGCTGCACATGAAACGTCATCATCGCGCGGACCTGGGGGTTGAGCAGATCCCAGTAGGTCGCGCTCCAGGCCGCGTAGTCCGCAATAACGCCGCTCAGGAACTCGCCGCGCTGGGTACTGGTGGCGCGCTCGAACGGGAGGCCGTACCGGGCCTGAAACGCGGCCATCGCGTGTACCGAGAAGTCGGACCCCATCGGCTCGTCGGCCAGGTTCAGCGCGACGACGTGCGGGTTTGGCAGCACGAACGTCTGGTTGACCCACGCGTAGTATTCCCGGATGTCGTGCTGATAGGCTGGCGCGTACGGCGACGCCGTGAAGACGCTGCCCCAGTGTTTGAGCAGTTCGCCGTTGCGGTTCAGCCGCAGGTCGCCCGGGTGGGCGGCGTTCCACTCGTCGCCCATCATGATCTGGTAGCCGATGCCGAGCAGCACGTCGAGGCCGGCCTCCCGCGCGGCATCAACGGCCGTAGTGATCGCGCTGACGACGGTGCGGGCGTTGTCGGCGCTCGGGGTAGCCGCCGCGATGGCGTACCAGTTGGCCGGGGCCAGCCCCGGCTCGTAGGCGTCAGGGTCGGTGTTGCCTGCGCTGTTGTGGCCGATGTAGACCGTGTTGCACCCCAGGTCGCGCATGCGGCGCATGTCGGCAACGACGTCGGCGCGCGGCTTGCGCCAGCGGGGGCTATAGGCCCAGCCGGTCCGGTTCTCGAAGGCGCGCGGTGCCGGCTGCATGCTGGTGCCGCTCTCCGGTGCGACGGTCAGGGGTGCCCGCACCAGCGTCTGGCCGGCATTGGTGCCGCCGCCGCAGGCGCACGCGTGGCGCGTCGGCGCGAGGTCGCGTGCCACCGTCGGCAGGGCCGGTACGATGGCGGGCGGGACCACGGCTGCCACGCCGAGCGCCCCGACGAGTCGTACCAGCAGACGCCGGCGCGTCTGTCCAGTTGGCGTCTGGGGCTGCTCGGGCACCGCTGAGATGACGAGCGGTTCGCGCTGGCGGCTGGTCGACGCACCGGTCACATGTTCTGGTCTGCCCATCCGCCTCAGCCACCCTACCCCTCTCGCCAGTGTACCACGGGGGGTGGGTCGGGCTGGCTGGTGTGGGTGTTCGGCCGGGAACAGTGGCGGCGAGGCCGGCTGTTCTGAAGCAGGCGACACGCCTGGGCTTCTACCTGCGTGATCACCTGGGGGATTACTGGTGGCCTGCTTCCTGCATTGTCGAGAACTGGCCTGTTCGATATTCGGTCAGTGAGGAATGCGGAGGCATCATCGTGGAAATCCTGATCATTCTGATCATTCTCCTATTCGTGTTCGGCGGCGGCGGCTTCTATGCGGGGCGCGGCAATCGTGGCGGCGGTCTGGGCAACATCCTGTACGTACTGGCAGTCATCGTCCTGGTGGTGATCGTGCTGCGGCTGCTGGGGATCGGCGTCTAACCCGGCGCTGAGCGTCACCCCCTATCGCAAGGAGCCGCGCCAACCCTGTTGGCGCGGCTCCTTTGACGATGCGGACCAGAGGCGTATGGTGTTGGGATAGTGCCGAGGTGCCGGCGCTAGGGGCGCGGCACCGTGTTGATGTCGTACGGCGGCATCATGAAGCCGCCGGGCACGCCGTCCTGGAACGCCTCGGTGCCGCCGCAAGCAATGCCGTCGCGGTTGCGATCCAGGTTGTTCGGGTCGGTCGGCACAAGGCGTAGCGTCCCCTGGGCGTCGGCCTGAGACGTGAAGTCGGTGCAGTTGTACTTGTCCTGCCCCTGGACGATGTACTTGCCGTACGGTGACGCAGCGATAGCGTTTGGCGGCTGGTTCTTCTGCTTCTTCTTTTTCTTCTTGCTGCTACTCTCGGTACTGGTCTTCTTGCTCTCAGCCTTCTTTTTCTTGCTCTTGGATTCCTTCTTGTCTTTGTCCTCGGACTCCTTGGCGTCCACGCCAGACGCTGGCGGCGATGCCAGCACTGCGCCGCCGAGGACTGACAGGCCGACCGCCGCAATCAGGCCGTTCCGTGCCCAGCCGAGAAATCCGCGCCGTGAGAGCGTCCGCGCTCTGGCGGCTGGTGTCGCCGTGTCGTCCGGCAGCATCGGGTGATCCAAAGGTGCCTCCTCTGCCTCCGTGAGTCCGCTGTGCGCGAGCGTGTACGCCCGCAGGTTGCCACCCATCGGCGTGGCGCTGCCGGCGGTCCCGCACACTGGTCTAACGGACGCATCACGAAGGAGTCCCATCGCTTGACATAGCCGGCAAGTCCCTCATGTAGCACGACGATGCGGGTACGGCTGCTACCATGCAACGCGCGTGGCCCTCGCCGCTGGTGGACGAAGGGCGCGAGGGAGCAGACGATGGAGTTCGGCGTCACGATGTTTGCGGCCGACTATGCGATGGATGTGGCCGAGCTGGGGCGCGAGTCCGAGGCACGCGGCTTCGAGTCGCTGTGGTTTCCAGAGCACACCCACATGCCCGTTGCTACCACGCTCAACTCGACGGGCAGCGGGCCGCTGGCGGATGAATACCGCCGCACGCTCGATCAGTTTGTGGTGCTGGCGGCCGTCGCGGCGGTCACACAGACGATCAAGATCGGCACGGGCATCTGCCTCATCACCCAGCGCGACCCGATTTTGCTCGCCAAAGAGGTCGCCAGCGTGGACCATCTCTCGAAGGGGCGCGTCATTTTCGGCATCGGGGCTGGCTGGAACCGCCCGGAAATCGAGAACCACGGCGTCCCGTATGCGCGGCGCTGGCGCATGATGCGTGAGCGGGTAGCCGCCATGAAGGAGATCTGGGCGAACGACGAGGCCGAGTACCACGGCGAGTTGGTGAACTTCGACAAGATCAACTCGTGGCCGAAGCCGGTCCAGAAGCCGCACCCGCCGATCATCGTGGGCGGCGACGGGCCGCGCGCCGTTGACCACATGGTCGAGTACGGCGATGGCTGGCTGCCGCACCCGACTGGCGGCGGCGCGTCGTTGGAGGACCGCATCAAGGCGGCGAACGAGAAGCTTGCTGCTGCTGGTCGTCAACCGGTCCCCGTCACGGTCTTTGGGGCGCTGGGTGACGACGCCGAGATCGCCGAATACCAACGGCTCGGCGTCGCGCGATGCGTGCTGCGCCTGCCGCCGCGCCAGCGCGACGAGGTGCTGCCGGTGCTCGACCGTTTCGCGGCGCTGGTGGCGCGCCAGGGCTGACCAGCGTGCGGCTGCTGCCCCCACCGGGTGTAGAGGCTCGGTGGGCGGTGGCGTTGCGGCGCGTGCCGAGCGCGGTGGCGGCGTCACCAGCGGATGTACCATCGGCGCAAGGCACCACGACCGGCGCGGCGACACAGCAGGTACCGGGAACGAGCACGCGGAGGGCAGCATGCAACGCAGCACCGAACGGATTTTGACGACCCACACCGGCAGCCTGCCGCGTCCGGCCGTGCTCCTCGACAGCCTCCGTGCCCGCGAGAGCGGGCAGACGGTGGACGACGCGGTCCTGGCGGCTCAGGTGCGCGACGCCGTGACCGAGGTCGTGCAGCAGCAGGTACGGGCCGGTATCGACATCGTGAGCGACGGCGAGATGGGGAAGCCGAGCTTCGCGACCTACGTCAGCCACCGGCTGGCTGGCTTCAGTGGCGAGAACCCGGCGCCGCGCCCGTTCGCGGAGGCTGCCGACTTCCCCGCCTGGGCCGCCACCATCCCGCCGTCGCCGATGAAGCGCCGCTTCTGCACAGGGCCGCTGGCCTACCGCGACACCGCCGCCGTGCACACCGACGTACAGAACCTGACCGACGCGATGGCCGCCGCCGGCGCAAGTGGGGGCTTCATGCCGTCCGCGTCGCTCGGCATCATCGCGGACATCATGACCAATCAGCACTACCCGACCGAATCGGCGTACCTGTACGCCCTGGCCGACGCGATGCGGGTGGAGTACCGCGCGATTGCCGACGCCGGACTGGTCCTCCAGATCGACGCGCCAGACGCCGCGATGGGCCGGCACGGCCAGTTCCGCCACGATTCGCTGGAGACGTTCCGCCGGGCCACCGCGCAGCGCGTCGAGGCGCTGAACCACGCGCTGGCGGGCATCCCCGAGGAGCAGATTCGGTATCACATCTGCTGGGGGAACTACGAGGGACCGCACACCCATGATGTCGCCCTGGCCGACGTGGTGGATCTGCTGATGATGGTGCGCGCGGGAGCGTACTCCGTCGAGGCGGCGAACCCGCGCCACGCCCACGAGTGGGAGGTCTGGGAGGAGGCCGACCTGCCGGACGACAAGATCCTGATTCCCGGCGTCATCGACTCGACCACCAACTTCGTGGAGCACCGCGAGGTCGTCGCCCAGCGCATCGAGCAGTTCGCGCGGGTGGTCGGGCCGGAGCGGGTCATCGCCGGGACAGACTGCGGCTTCAGCACGTCGGCCGGGCGGGCGGCAGTGCACCCAGACATCGTGTGGGCCAAGCTGGCGGCGCTCTCTGAAGGAGCGGCCCTGGCATCGCGGCGGCTCTGGGGCTACAACTCGACGTTGATCTAGGATCTGGGGTGACCGCGAGTTACCGAAGGGGCAGTCACAGGATGCAGCGCGAGCTTGGCCTACGCTACGGGATGAATCCGCACCAGGCGCCGGCGCGCGTCTTCGTCCAGGACGGCACCTTGCCGATCTCGGTGCTCAACGGCGCGCCGGGCTTCATCAACCTCCTGGACGCCCTGACAGCCTGGCAACTGGTCCGCGAGGTGGCCCAGGCGACCGGCCTGCCGACAGCCGCCTCGTTCAAGCACACGGCCCCCGCTGGCGTCGCGGTCGGGCTCCCGCTCTCATCGGATCTTGCGGAAGCCGTCCGCGCGGCGGACCTGGAACTGTCACCGGTTGGCGCGGCGTACGCCCGCGCCCGTGGTGCGGATCGGCAGGCCTCGTTCGGGGACTTCGCGGCGTTCAGCACGACGGTTGACCTGTCGGCGGCGCGGATGCTGGCCCGCGAGGTGTCAGACGGCGTGATCGCGCCGGGCTACGACGCCGACGCGCTGGCCGTGCTCCAGAAGAAGAAGGGCGGCACGTACCTGGTCCTGACCATCGACCCGGCCTACACGCCGCCCGCCATCGAGCACCGCGAGGTCTTCGGCATCACCTTCGAGCAGCCGCGCAACGACGCCACCGTCACGCTGGGTGAAGCTGTCACGAGTCGCACGGAGTTGCCGGAGTCGGCGCAGCGCGACCTGCTGATCGCCGCCATTGCCCTGAAGTACACACCCTCGAACAGCATTGCGCTGGCGGTCGGCGGGCAGGCCATCGGCATCGGCGCGGGGCAGCAGTCGCGGATTCTCTGCACGCGGCTGGCCTGTGGCAAGGCTGAGTTGTGGTGGCTGCGCCAGCACCCGCGCACGCTGGCGTTGCAGTACGCGGCGGGCGTCTCGCGGTCGGAGCGCGACAACGCGGTAGAAGCGTGGCTGCGCCAGGAGCCGACCGATGCGCTGCTGGACCCGCCGGCACCGCTCTCCGACGCCGAGCGCGCGGACTGGCTCGGGCAACTGCGCGGCGTGGCGATGGCGAGCGACGGGCTGATTCCGTTCCGCGACAACGTGGACCGCGCGACGCAGACGGGCGTCGGCTACATCTGGCAGCCGGGCGGCTCGACGCGCCTCAACGAGGTGCTGGCCGCTGCCGACGAGCACGGCATCGTGATGACGTGCTCCGGCCTGCGCCTGTTCCACCACTGACCTGGTTCTCCCCGCTCCCGCAAGAGGGGCGGGGGTGAGGGAGAACTGGCGCGTGGCCTGACGGCGGATGGCCGGGCAGGCTATCCTGTCGGGCACGCGCGCCAGGGGCACGCCCCGTTGCCGAACGTGCCGTCTGCGGTACCATGCCGCGAAGCATGGTCACAAAGATCGTGTGTGCGTTGTTGCCTTGACGATGGGGTCGGCAGACCAGGGCCAGGGTTGGGCAGCCGCGCGCGAGCGAAGGGAACGGAAGGGACATATGAAGGGCATTGACGCCGTTGCGAAGATCCTCCAAATTGAGGGTGTAGAGTACCTCTTCTCGTATCCGAACCATCCACTGATCGAGGCCTGCGCGAAGATCGGCATTCGACCGATCATCGCCCGCAGCGAAAAGACGCTCATCAACATTGCGGACGGCTACACCCGGGCGCTGAACGGCTCGCGGCCAACCGTTATTGTCGTGCAGGGCGGCCCCGGCATTGAAAACGCCTTTGGCGGGCTGGCGCAGGCCGCCGCTGATGGCGTGCCGATCCTGACGATCCCAGGCGGCAGCCCGGCCGCGCGTTTTGGCGCGGGCGAGTTCGATCCGCTGCCGGTCTACAACCACATCATGAAGTGGACTGGGCGCATCAACCTGGGGTCGCGCATCCCTGAGCTGATGAACCGTGCGTTTTCGCAGCTCCGCAATGGCAAGCTTGGGCCGGTCTTGCTAGAGCTGCCAGTCGATACCGGGAATGAGGACGTGGCGGACCCCCAGGGTGTCTACACGCCGCCGCTCGCCTACCGCTCGGCTGGTGCTGCTGCCGACGTGAAGGCGGCCGTTGAACTGCTGCTGGCGGCCAAGCGGCCAGTCCTTCAGGCGGGGCAGGGCGTCCTGTGGGCGGAGGCCTGGGACGAACTGCGCGAACTGGCGGAGTTGCTCCAGATTCCCGTCGTCACCACGATGGCCGGCAAGAGCGCCTTCCCAGAGGATCACCCGCTGTCCCTCGGCGCGGGCGGCCACTCGATGACGCAGAACGCCGCCGAGTTCCTGGTCAAGTCTGACTTGATCTTCGGCCTCGGTGCCAGCTTCGCGAAGGGCTCGTTCTCGCACCCGATCCCCGCTGGCAAGAAGATCGTGCAGGTCGTCTCGGACGGGCGCGACCTCAACAAGGATTACGTGGTCACGCGGGCCATCATTGGCGATGCCAAGTTGGTGTTGCAGCAGATCATCGCTGAGGTCAAGGCCGCCGGCGTCAAGGCACCAGACGGCGTGGCCGACGAGGTTCGCCGCTCGAAGGACGCCTTCCTGGACGACTGGCTGCCCCGGCTGACCGCCGACACCGCGCCCATCAGCCCGTACCGCGTCATCTGGGACTTGCTCCACACGGTCGATGTGGCGAACACCATTGTCACGCACGATTCGGGCAACCCGCGCGACCAGACGCTGCCCTTCTTCGCCCCGACCGCGCCGCGCGGCTACATCGGCTGGGGCAAGTCCACCCAGTTGGGCACCGGCTACGGCGTCGCGATGGGCGCGAAGCTGGCATTCCCCGAGAAGCTGTGCATCAACATCATGGGCGACCTGGCGTTCGGCACGGCTGGCATGGAGATCGAGACGGCTTTCCGCGAGAAGCTGCCGATCATGACCATCCTGCTGAACAACTCGGTGCTTGGCGGCTACAGCAACTACATGCCGGTCGCCAGCGACAAGTACAACTCGAACAAGCTCACGGGCAACTACGTGGCTGTTGCGAAGGGCCTCGGGGCGTACTCGGAGCGCGTCGAGGATCCGAACGACGTCAAGGCGGCCATCGCTCGCGGCATCCAGGCGACCCAGGAAGGCAGCCCGGTGCTGCTGGAGATGGTCACGCGCGAGGAGCCGGTGTTCCCGCTCTCGCCGAAGCTGATCGCCGAGTACACCGAGCGGGAGCTTGCCGCCCGGTAACCCACCCCCCCCCCCCGCCCCCTCGCCCGCACGCGGGTGTGGGGCCGGGGGTGAGGGCTTCCAGAGCGTTTCTGACTGCCTCCACTTCTGTACGCAGAAGAGGGGGCAGTTTCGCTCCTGCGGCGAGAGGCAAGGCGTGTCAGGCGGTGGGGGCGGGCTGCTCCAGCAGGAACTCCAGCAGCAGGCGGCTCACCGCTTCCGGCTGCTCCTGCTGGACCCAGTGGCCCGCGCCCGGCACCAGATGCACCCCCTGAAACTGCGTACAGGCCGCATGCTGCGTCTGCTCCAGCCGCCCCGGCCGCTGGTGCACGCCCCAGTCGCGCGTACCGCCGATGAAGCAGGCCGGTACGTCGATGGTCCGGCCGGCGAAGAGCCGCAACTCCTCAGCGAAGGTGGGGTCCGTGCCGACGCGGTACGACTGCAACCCGCCTTGAAAGCCCGTCCGACCGTACTCCGTGCTGTACACGCGCAACTCGTCGTCCGGGAGCCAGGCGCAGGCGGCAATCTGCTCTGCTGACGGCATCTCTGGCGCGACGCTCTCGGCCATGTTCTGGTCCAGGTCCATCACGTAGTAGCGCGGCAGCTTTGCGACCTCGGGCGCGGTCCAGGCGGCCAGCGGGTGCGGATTGTTCCCCGCCCAGTCGGCGCTTTTCATGTGGTAGTACGCACGTAGGAAGTCGTGGACGCCCTGCTTCGGGTGCCAGATGTCTTCGTTGGCCGGGCGTGTCGCGTAGTACCAATGGTAGTGCTTGCGCGGGACCGGCAGCGCCGCCAACTCATCGTGGATGGTGGCGGCCGGCGCTGACGGCTGCGGGAACCTCGCGGAATCTGTGCCACCAGCGTCGGCAGCCGACGTTGGGGCGGCGGTGGCGAATGGCAGCGTTGGCGGCCCGTCGAACGGCGCGCTCATCAGCACCACCGAGCGGAACACATCTGGCCGCGTCAGCGCGCACCATGCGGCCACCGGCGACCCGAAGTCGTGACCGGCCACCGTGGCCACGGACTGATAGCCCAGCGCGTAGACCAACGCCAGCGTGTCCCGCACATGGGCCAGCAGCGTGAATGGCGCAAGGTCGTCGTCAAAGGTAACGCCTGTGCCGTCGGTGCGGCCGTAGCCGCGATGGTCGGGGGCCACCACGTAGTAGCCAGCCTCGGCCAGCGGCAGCATCACCTTGCGCCAACTGTAGGCCAACTCTGGGAAGCCGTGGAGCAACAGCACGCACGGCCGCTGCCCTGTCAGCGCGTCGTCGGCTTTGCTCTGCTCGAAGCCGGCTTCCAGCACGTGCGCGGTGATGCCGTTCACGCCCGGCACCATCCGAGACCGAATACCCGCCGACAGTGTGCCAGCACCATAGGCGTCGTCTTGCATAATCCCACCCCCCCCCGATTGCTGCTGTGCCAGACTTCCGTGCTACGGCGCACGCTCGTGTGCCCGAAATCATCCGCCAGGCCGCTCGGCTCCCGGTGGATGGTAGGCCATCAGGATGGGGCGTTGCGGGGAACCCTGCGCCGTCGCCGTCCGTTGGGACATACAGCGGGTGGCGCGAGATATGCAACGAGAGCAGTCCCGTGGCCGCTGCTGACAGGAAATGAGGCTTCGCTGGGGGGGATACTGTTCGGTCGTGTCCTGTTGCTCATCGTCGGCGTCGCGCTGCTGTGCGCCTGTGAAGCGCCGCGCGTGACCCGCCCGCTCGATGGCGCGCCCGCTCGCGGCAGCACCACCACCCCCGGCGCCGTCGTGACGCTGGAGCCGGCCGCGCCGCCCACCCTGACCGGCGCGGCCGGGTTGCAGGGGGGCGGCCCCACGACTAGCGGTGGACCGTCGCCGTCGCCCGTGGTGCTGGCATCGCCGTCGCCGTTGCCGGGGCCGCCCTGGGTCATCGCGGCTACCGGCGGGCGCGGCGCGAACATGCGGGAGCAGCCCAGCACCACAGCCCGCGTCATCGTCACCCTGGCCGAGGGCACGCCGGTCGAGCTGCTCGGCCAGCCGACGACCGTTGACGGGCAGGCCTGGCGACAGGTCCGGGCGAACGGCCGAGACGGCTGGATCGTGTCCGGGGCCGTCCACGCGCGCTAACCGCCACGACTCTGGCGACCAAAGCAAAGCTACAGTGGAATTACCGGGAGGTTGAGTTTCACTCTTTCTTGTCATCCCGACCCCATTCGACTTCGCTCAAGGTGAACTCCACGAGCTTGCGAGTGAGGTGGAGAGATCTCGTGAATGCCGCACTGGAACCTGAGATCCCTCAATCGCGCTCGCAAGCTCGCTGCACAAATATCGTCACGCTGCGCGCAACGACATCACTCGGGATGACAGCTAAGGATTCGTCAGGAGATAACCGTCTCATCAGCGGGCGCTTACATAAGGAGTCAGACTACCTCCGGGTGTAACGGTTATTCCCTTGCAGGTCCTAAGAGTAGTGGACTCGTACCCGGAGCAACGCAGCCGCAGTTTAGTCACTGTGGGCAGTCTGTGGGTTTCACTGTAGTATCCGGTTAGCCCCGGTACAGGGTGTACGCCGCGTCGATGAGCAGTTCCGCACCCGTCATGTAGCGGCTGGCATCCGAGGCCAGGAACAGCACCAGATCGCCAACCTCGCTGGCGGCAGCGGGCGTGCCCCGCAGCGGCGGCCACTTCTCCGGGAACCTGAAGCCGTAGTCCACGCGATCCAGATTGCGGCGGTACGTGCGCTCCCCGATGTTCGTCTGGATCGCCCCTGGCAAGATCGCGTTGACGCGGATCTCCCAGCGGGCCAACTCCAGGGCGGCCATCTTCGTGAAGGCGACCGCGCCGGCCTTCGACGTGGAGTACGCCGCATAGCCGGGCAGCGAGAACAGCGTGTTACCGTTCACCGACGCCGTGATGATGATGGAGCCGCCACCAGCGTCGCGCAGGTGCGGGATGCTGTGCTTGACCGTCAGGAACGGCCCGGTTAGGTTCGTCTCGATGGTGGCGTGCCACTCATCAAGCGTCATCTCGTCGATGGGCGTCTGCATGCCGTTGATGCCGGCGTTCGCGAACACCACATGCAGGCCGCCCAACTGCGTCGCCGCCTGGGTGACAGCCGCGCTGACCGCTTCCTCGTCTCGGACATCGGCCGTCAGCGCGACCGCTCGCCCGCCTGCCGCCGTGATCCGCTCGGCCACGGTGATGGCGGCATCCGTGCGCACATCCACGACGGCCACGGCGGCCCCAGCCCCGGCCAATGCGTTGCAAGCCGCCTCGCCAATGCCAGAGCCTCCGCCCGTCACCAGGGCAACGCGGCCCTTCAAGCTCAGGTCCATCAGTCCACTCCCCATTCCAGAGACGGCCAGTCAGGCTGCGCCGCCCGCTCCCTGCGAGATCGTAGCCGAAGCGCCTAGCAGGCTACCGAGCCAATACATCCGGGCCGGAACGCCCCTCACCCCCAACCCCCTCTCCCGCGCGCGGGAGAGGGGGCAGGGGGTGAGGGGGAAACACCCAATGGTCAGACTGTCGGCGCGCTATTGCTCGCCCGGAAGAGGGTCAGCCTTCGAGGGCCTTCACCTGCTTCGCGATGAGGTCGCACTCCTTCTGGAGGTTGGTCGCCAGATCCTTCAACGCAGCCTCGGCCGGCTCCTTGTTGATGGTGATCCGTTCCAGCCCCTTCAACAAGAGTTGCTGCCCGTTCGGCACGAAGACACGGGCGGTGTCCTGCGCTCGGACCATCGCCAACTGCTTGCCAGCCGTCTGGTAGTTCGGCTTCTTCTCGTAGAAGTCCTTCATTGAGGCGCTCTCGATGGACGATTTGCGAACCGGCATGTAGCCCGTGGCCTGCGACCAGACTGCTGCCTGCTCCGTCGATGTGGCGAACTGCATGAACTTGAACGCCGCTTCTTGCCGCTCCTTCGGGGCGGAGGCCAGGATGCCCAGGCCAGCGCCACCGGTCGGGCAGCCAAACGCCGCCGGCCCCTTCGGCAAGAACGCCGTCCCGAGCGCAAACTTGGCATTCGCCTCGTGGCCGGCCAGGCCGCCCGTGGAGCCGATCAGCGACGCAGCGACGCCGCTCCGGAAGTCGTTGTCGGCGTTGGCCGGCGTACCGGCCCATCCATCAATGACGGCTTGCCGCAGGAACTCCGCTGCCTCAACACCCGGCTTCTCGGCAATATGCACCGTGAAGTCGGCATCAGAGTACGAGCCGCCCCAGCCCCAGATGTTGTTCTGGAACGACCAGTCAATGTAGCCGTTCGCCCCTGGCAGCGCGAAGGCGTACTGCGAGACGTTCGCGCCGTCCTTCTTCATCAGCTTGGACGACCATTCCTTGAGTTCCATCCACGACTCGGGGCCGCGGTCTGGCAGGCCGGCTGCCTTAAAAGCGTCCTTGTTGTAGTAGAACAGCGGCGTGCTGCGGGCGAACGGCATCCAGTAGGTCTGGCCCTTGCGCGTGCCCTCGTTGATGAAGGCGTCCACATAGTCGGCCTTATCGACGTTGTTCGCCTTCATCAAATCGTCCAGCGGCAAGATCGCCTTGTTCAAGTAGAACTTGAACCACCAGACATCCGAGATGATCGAGACATCCGGTGCCTGCCGGGCCTGGATGGCCGCCGTGAGCTTCTGGCCGGTCTCCTCGTAGCTGCCCTGAAACTGGTTGTCAACCACCACGTCCTTCTGGCTCTCGTTGAAGCGGTTGACCATCGCCTGCATCTGCTCGCCCAGGTTGCTGGCGAACGACGACCAGAGCGTGATCTTCATGCCAGCGCCCGAAGCGACGGCCGGAGCAGCCGGCTTGGCTGCCTCCGCCGGCTTCGCAGCCTCTGCGGGCTTGGCGGGCACAGTGGCGGCGGCCTGCGCGGCCGGTGCTGCCGGTGCTGCTGTCGGCTTGGCAGCCTCGGCGGGCTTCGCCGGCTCGGCGGGCTTGGCTGCCGGCTGCGACGCGCCGCAGGCGCTCAACAGGGTCAAGCCGGCCGCGCCAGCCAGCACCTTCAGGATGTCGCGGCGTGATGTTCGACGCACAGTTCTTTCCTCCCGGGGTTCCGTGCGCGCCGTTGCGCGCACGGGCGACGATGGATGACGCACCAACGATGGTGCCGACCGAGGTGTCACCTGGGGTGTCGGTATGATGCTCACGAGGGCAATCGGAGTTGTTTCGCCGGCCGGATCCCTACCCCTTGACCGCACCGGCGGCGATACCTTCAACGATGTGGCGCTGCGCCCAGAGGAACACGACCAGCAATGGCGTGATGACGTAGAGCGCGCCGGCCATCACCACGCCCCACTGGGTGTTGCCTTCCCCATCCAGCAGGAAGGAGATGCCGATGGGCAAGGTCCGCATGTTGGCCGTGTTCGTGATAACGAGCGGCCAGAGGAAATCGTTCCAGACATCCTGCGTCGAGAGCAGGCCGAACGTCACCAGCACCGGCATTGACAGCGGCAGCATGACCGTCCAGAGGGTCCGCATGTGCCCGGCACCGTCCACCCGCGCGGCGTCCAGGATCTCGCGGGGGAGGGCCAAAAACGCCTGGCGCAGCAGGAACGTGCCGACCGCTGTCGGAATGTGCGGCAGGATCAGGCCGGTGTAGGTGTTGATGAGTCCGAGGTCGGCGAAGAGCAGGTAGTTGGGGACGACGACAACCTGCGGAGGGATCATCAGCGCGCCCAGGATCAGCGCGAAGATGACGTTCTTGCAGGGGAACCGCAGCATCACCAGGGCGTACGCGGTGGTTGCGCCCATCACGAGCTTGCCCAGCACGCTGACGACCGTCACGATCGTCGTGTTCACATAGTATTGTGCGAACGGCGCAGCGTTCCAGGCGCGCGGGAAGTTCTGAATGGTCGGCTCACGGGGGATCCAGGTGGCCGGCACGATGTAGATCTCGCTGGTCTCCTTGAAGGCCGCAGACAGCAGCCATAGCAGCGGCATCCCGATCAGCAGCACCACGACGACCATGGCGATGTAGCCGGCTACCTTTGTGAGGATGGCCGAAAGGGGCATCCGTCGGGCTGGCCGCGCCTGCCCCATCGACTGGCCCTGACCAGTCGCCTGTTCCAGGGTCGCCATCAGACGCCCCCGCCGACCGGGGAGCAGCGCGTCGCCTGGACGGTGGCAGCGTGCGCGGTTCTTGTGCGGTTGGCTGTGCTCATCCGGCGTACGTCACCCGTCGTTCAATATAGCGAAGCTGCACCAGCGTGATGATGAACAGGAACGCGAATTGGATCACCGAGGCGACGCCAGCGCGCCCGGCGCGGAAGCCGACGAAGCCCTGTTCGTACAGGTAGTAGATCAGTGTGGATGTGGCGTCGACCGGGCCGCCGCGCGTCAGCACATGGATCAGGTCGAACGTCTGGAAGCTCGCCAGGATGCCCGTCACCAGCAGGAAGAAGGTGATCGGGGCAAGGCCGGGGATGGTGATGTGACGGAAGCGCTGCCAGGCGTTCGCGCCGTCGGTGGTGGCCGCCTCATACAACTCGCGTGGGATGGCCTGGAGACCGGCCAGGCAGATGACCATGGTGTAGCCCAGGTTCTTCCAGGTGTAGACGATGATGACGGCCGGCATGGCCCAGGCGGAATCTCGCAGCCAGTTCGGCGGCACGATGCCCAGCGGCGACAGGATCGTCCGCAGCAGGCCGTAGGTCGGGTCAAAGATGTAGACCCACACGACGGCGATGGCCGCGCCAGACAGCATGTACGGCGCAAACAGGACGCTCCGGGCCGCGTCACGGCCTGCCAGCTTCTGGTTCAGCAGCAGCGCCAGCCCCAGCCCGATGGCGATGGTCAGACAAACGCCGCCGCTCATCAGCACCAGGGTGTTCTTCAGCACCTGATGAAAGTGGGGCTCCGTCAGCACGTCCACGTAGTTGTCGAAGCCGACCGGAATTTTGACCGGGGACAGGAAGTCCCATTCGTAGAAGCTCAGGTAGGCGTTGTACAGCAGTGGCCGGTAGTTGAAGATGCCGAACATCAACAGGTTGGGGCCAGCCAACGCCACGAAGAGCAACCAGTCGCGCCACTCACGCTTCAGGCGCGACGGACCAGGAGTCCCTATCGCCTGGGCCATGCTGCCCCCAGGCACCCGGACGCCGCCGGCCTTGCGCCGCTCCCGCCTGGGCATACTACGCACGTCACCCGCTGCTCTGTCACGCTACCCCCGGTGCGATGAACACCACAACGGCAGCTGCACCGTGTTGGGCGGTGTGCTCGCCAGCCGTGGCCCTGCCACAACGTTCGCAGCGCTGCGTCCGATGGGCGATGATACCGACCGGATGTTAACGCAGATCGGGCGTTGTCGGTCAGCAGGTAAACGTCAGATTAGCGCACCGTTAAGGGATTGGCAAGAGGCGAACCGGGGCAACCGCCTCCCTGGCTGCGTATGGAGATCGGTGGGAACAGATAGCAGCCCCCTCGGCAGACTGCCGGGGGGGCTGCTATCTGGGACTCGTGCCGCGCCGGTGTCGGCGCAGGCGGTTGCCGGGACTCAGGCTGCGAGTTCGTCCTGCTCCGTCCCGGACAGGATGTGCGTCGGATCCAGCAGCAGAATGAGGCGCTCGTCCAGCCGCGCGACGCCGCGCAAGAATGTGGAATCTGCCGTCGTGACCAGCGTCGATGGCGGCTCGATCTGTTCGCCCTTGACGCGGAGCACTTCCGACACGCCGTCCACGATCAGGCCAACCGTATGCGCGCCAAGCTCGGCCACGACGATACGGGTGCGGCGGTTCGCCTCTGGGGCGGCCAGGCCGAATCGCTTCCGGAGGTCCATCACGGGGATGACCCGGCCTCGCAGGTTCGTGAGGCCTTCGATGAAGGCCGGCCCGTTCGGGACTGCCGTGATTGGCTGGACCCGAATGATCTCCTGAATGCGCCCGATCTCGACCCCGTAGATCTCCCCCGCCAGTTCGAGACCGACGATCTGCTCATCTTGGGCCACGGTGCCGATAGTTGCTGCTTCCATAGTGGTGATCCTTCTCTTAGCTGGCGCGGCGGGCGCTGCTCGGGCGGGGGCTGGC